>CALLDH010000170.1 GCA_937998345.1 uncultured bacterium
GCTGGCGAAACGAACGTAAGCGACCGGATCTAAGCCCCGGAGCTCGTGCAGGACATGCTCTCCTAGCCGCACCGAAGGAACCTCCTGCTCTCCAGTGTCCACGAGCCAGCGCTCGACCTGGTGTAGGAAACGCTCGAGCGCCTCGGCCGAAACCGGGCGCTTCACGCAGGCTCGCCGGAGGCCAGCGAGGAGCTTGGCGCGGTCGTAGGGCTGACGGCGGCCGTCGTTCTTGATGATGAGCGGGAGCGTCTGTTCCACCCGTTCGTAGGTGGTGTAGCGCCGTCCGCAATGCTCGCATTCGCGCCGGCGTCGCGTGACCTCTCCTGCCTGCGAAAGGCGCGAGTCGATCACACGGTTTTCCAGCGTTCCACAGTAGGGGCAGCGCATATCCGGGCACAAGCTAGCGCCCGCACCGAGCCAGGGCAACGTAGCGTGCGGTGGTCACACGCGAATGAGGCGGACGAGCGATTCCAAGTGGGCCGTGTGGGGAAACATGTCGAATCCGATGAGGCGGTCGATGCGGTAGCCTTTCGCCGTGGCGAGGTGGAGGTCGCGGGCAAGCGTTGCGGTGTCGCACGAAACATAGACCACGCGTTTAGGACCGGGCAGCACATCGCTGTGCTCGAAGAGTGCCCTCGCGCCTTGCCTCGGGGGATCGAGGACGAGTACATCGTACCGCCCCTTGGGAGGTTGGCTGGCATCGCCGACCGCGACACGCGCCTGCAGCCCCCTGCGCTTCAAATTCCCCTGGCAGGCCTCGACTGCCCGTGGGTCCTGCTCAACGGCAACTAGGGTTTTGGCCTCCGCAGCGAGCCGGACCGTGAAGTTGCCGATGCCCGAATGGAGCTCGAGGACCCGCAACCCAGTCGCGTTTGCGAGCTCGACCACCGCGTCGACGAGCCTGGCGTTGATCGAGTCGTTGGCTTGGGAAAACGTCCCTGCCGGACCTTCGAGCGCGACGCCCTCTCCCATGGGAATGACGACATGAGTGTCGCCCCAGGTCGCTGGACCCCCGGTGTCGTTGGTTCGGAGCGTCACCCCGGCGATTATGGGTCGCTCGGAAAGTGCATCACAGGCTCCAAAGAGCTCGGGCGTCTGATCAGCGCGGGCGTGCAGGTCCACCACGACACGGTCCGCTCCGGTGAGCTGAAGCTGAATCTCTCCATCACCCTGAAGCGAGGAAGCAAGACACTCACGCACCGCACTCCAAGCCTCGCGCAACGGTTCCACCAGCACGATGCACTCGCGGATGTCGGCGACGTGCTTCGAATGAAGCTGCCGGTAACCGATCGTACCTCGATGCCAGGCGATTCGCGCGCGGCGCCGGTACGCAAGTGTTGCCGTGGACGCGACCCATTCGATCTCTGTGTCACTGGCGCCCGGTAGACCTCGGCACGCATCTCGAAGGAAGCTCCGTTTGATGTCTCGCTGGAGCTCGGGGCTGGCGATCATCAACGGGCACCCGCCGCAGCGCAGCGCGTCGGCACAAGGTGGCGCCTGGCGCTCGGGAGCCGCGCGCAGCACACGTGTGAGGTGACCCCGAGCGGCGCCCCGCTTGGACGATGTCAGCGCTATCTCGACGCGCTCACCGGGTAATGCTCCCGGCACCAACACGATGCCGTTCGGGGTCTCGACGACCGCGTCGCCCCCTCGGCCGACTGCACGAACGTCGCCCTCCACTAAAGGTTTACTGGGCATCAGTACTGAAAATACTGTGTGGGCAATCCCTCTTCGAACAGGAATCGGAATTCGCCATCGAGGACGGCGCGGCGTTCGTCGGCATCTTTGTTGTCGACGAGCACGACGTTTGTGAAGACGGCGACGGTTTCTTCGGTTTCGTTGTGCATCCAGGGCACGTACAGCTCGTCGAAACGAATCGTGCCCGAAGTCGCGCCGTAGACGACCGGAATGCGAGCGATCCCTGGGCAGGTTGCGTTGAGATACAGCGTCATCTCGACCGGCGCCGCCAGGCCTCCGAGGTCGATATCCGTGCCCAGCATGCTCTCCTTCACCATCCGCGGATCGCGAATGAAGACCGAGATGCCGTCGGTGTAGGATTGGATGTCGCTGCCCCGCTGTACGATGATGTCGATGATCTCGACAGAGGCGCTCGGCTGCATTGCGAAGAAGTCAGGGTTGAGCTCGAACGGCTCGCCGTTGAGGCCGCAGTCCGGCGCCCAGACTTGGCCGACAGCGTTGCCCTCCCCGGTGCCCTTCGCGCAGCCTGCTGCGAGCAGCAGGCACAGGCCGAATGCGCAGAGCTCACGCGATGAAGCCGCCACCAATCACCTCTTCACCACGGTATACCACTGCGGCCTGGCCAGGCGTAATCGCACGTTGAGGCTCGTCGAAGCGCACCTCGAATCCGTTACCCGTCGGGGTGACGTCCGCGAGCGCGCCACGATGCCGATATCGGATGCGAACCTCGCCCTGGAACGCATCTGCGGGGCGGCCCGCAACCCAGTGTGCATCGGTCGCCGTGAGCTGCTGATCATAGAGCTCGGACTCGTCGCCCACGACGACCTCAGCCGTATCGGGCACGATCCGAAGGACGTACCGCGTGCCGCCTCCACCGAGACCCAGCCCACGCCGCTGCCCGCGTGTGAAGTTGGCTACGCCCTCGTGTTGGCCCAGCACGGTCCCGGCCGGATCGACGATGTTGCCAAAGGTCGTAGGACTTCCCTGGCGATTGATGAATTCGCCGACGCCGCCGTCTGGGACAAAACACAGCTCCTGGGACTCCGGCTTGTCCGCGTTGGGCACACGTAGACGCCGTCCGGCCGCGCGCACCTCGGACTTGGTCAGGTTTCCGAGCGGAAAGACGAGGGTTTCGAGTGTCGACTGGGGCAATCCAAATAGGAAGTAGCTTTGATCCTTGTCGTCGTCCCGGCCGCGTAGGAGGCGAAGTTGGCCATCGTCGGCGCGCTCGAGGCGAGCGTAGTGCCCGGTCGCGATGTGCGTCGCGTCGAAGCGGCGAGCCACGTCCGCCAAGTACGTGAGCTTCACCGTGCGGTTGCAGCTCACACAGGGGATCGGCGTGCGCCCTGCCTGGTACTCGGTGATGAATGGATCGACGACATTCTTCCGAAACGCCTCTCGCTCATCGAGGACGTAGTGGGGGATCCCAAGGTGCTCGCAGGTGCGGCGAGCGTCGTCGCGGTCTTCAGGAGCGCAACACCGTCCCACCTGATGCTCGCCCTCCGCATCCCAGAGATGCAGCGTCACGCCGACCAGGTCATGGCCGGCTTCGCGCAACAAGGCTGCAGCGACGGAGGAGTCCACCCCACCGCTCATCGCTACCAGTACTCTCTTCACTTCAGACATTGGAACCGGACACTGAACAAACCTACCGTGGGTCGTTACACTTAATGGAAAGAGCGATTCCCATCAAAGGGCGCATTTAAAAGCATGTAATATCAAATATTTATCGTCAAAAACATCAAACTAAATCAAGTCTGTCTCCCAAGAGTTAAAATTTGCTTGAGGTTTTAGGTGTCGCCTCGAGCGAGGACTTGCCGAAAGGCCTGTGATGCCGTCTCGATGTCCGCGGTCGTGGTCTCCATACCTAAACTGATTCGAACCGCGGAGCCAGCGCGCCACTGTTCATCCGGATACATCGCACGAATCACCGCGGAAGGCTCCTGGAGCCCCGACGAGCAGGCCGCCCCGGTCGAAAGGCAAAGCCCTTCCATGTCGAGTGCCGCGACGAGAAGCGGACCCTTCCAGCTCCGGAAGCTCAGGTTGGATACGGTACCCGTCCGGCGGCCGCCACCATTGCGGACGCCACCTAGCTGAACCAGCCTCGCTTCGATGCGGTCGCGAAGCTGGTTGACTCGGGGCTGGTCGGTGAGTCGCTCCTCGGTCAAACGGCATGCGGCCCCGAACCCCACCATGCTCAGCGTGTCCGGCGTTCCGGGGCGCCGTCCGCGCTCCTGGGAACCACCATCGAGTACCGGCTCGAGGTCCAGGCCGCGCCGCACCCAACAGGCGCCCGCTCCCGCGGGCCCGCCTATCTTTTGCGCGGCAATGGCCACCGCGTCGGCTCCGAGAGCGCCGACATCGACTCGCAACTTGCCGAGCGCTTGGGTCGCATCGATGAACAGGCGCGCCCGGCGCTCTCGGCAAGCCTCCGCGTATTCGTGGACGGGAAACACAGTGCCCGTTTCGTGGTTCACCCACTGAATGGCGACGAGCGTATCGGGGCCCAGGTGAGGTGCCAGCTCATCGAGGCTCGGTGGTCGGCCTTCGACGACGCTGAGCGCGATGACCTCGCGCCCTTCAGTGCCTAGCCGCCGCACGCTTTCGGCGACGGCTGGGTGCTCGACCGCGCTCGTAACGACCCGAGCCCGCCCGGTGGCAAGGCCCCGGATTCCGAGATTGCAGGCCTCGGTGCCTCCACCGGTCAGGACCAGGTCCGCCGCAGCGGCCCCGATCGATCGCGCAACATCTTCGCGGGCCGCCTCGAGCAGCTGCCGCGAGGTGCGTCCCGCGGCGTGTGTGCTCGACGGATTGGCCCAGGCCACCGGCGCTGCGGCTTCCATGGCACGCCAGACCGAATCGGGCGGGGGCGCCGCCGCGTGGTGGTCGAGATAGATCACGTCGACTGAGTCTCGGGGCGCTCAGGGACTCGCCCCACCCGAAGCTCGACCAGGGTCCCGGAGAGCTGCCGTTCAGCGACCTCCCCGGCAGGCGGGCTTGAAATCTCGATGCCTCCACCAAGCGCTTCGGTGACCCGCCTTGCGAAAGCCAGGCCCAGCCCGACGCCACCGTGGTCGCGGGTGACCGAGCCGTCCACTTGATAGAAGGGCTCCATGATGCGTGCGATGTGCTCGGGACGAACGCCGGGGCCACTGTCCGAAACCGCGAAAAGCAAGTGGTCCTCGCCCTCGGGGCGGACCTCGACTGCAACCTCGCCGCCGGTTGGCGTGAACTTCGATGCGTTGTCGAGCACGTGCACCATGGTTTGAAGGAGCTTGTCGGGATCCCCCTGCGCCGGCATCGGGCCTTCCGGAACACGCTCCACGAGGATCACATCGCGCTCGTCGAGCTTCGCACGAATCTGATCGAGCGCCTTCAACGCCACCTCCCGAAAGTCGTATGGGCGGGTGTAGTAGTGCATGCGCCCGGTTTCGAGGGAGCTGACGTCGAGCAGCGTATCGACGACCGAACGAAGCCGTTGTGTCGATGTCTCGATCGAGCCCAGGCACTTGCGTTGCAGGTCGGTCAATGGACCAAGCTCTTCATTGAGCAGGAGGCGTAGGTAGCCGACCACCGGTGTCATCGGGGTGGCGAGCTCGTGACTCACGTTCTGAAGAAACTCCCGACGAAGTCGCGCGATGTCCTCGAGCCTCTTGTTGGTTTCGGAGAGCTCGACGATCTTTTTTTCGAGACGCTCGACGATCTTTTGCGTCCGCTCGCGCAGAAGCCGGTCACTGCCGTCGTCGGCCCACTCCCGGTGCCCCCCGAGGAACTGGGCGATGGTCTCGGCGAAGTGAGCTGCGTCGATCGGCTTGGCGATGAAGCCGTCGCAGCCCACCGCAAGTGTAGAGTCCCGATCCCCTTCGGCCGTAATCGCCACGATCGGGACGTCCTGGAGTGCTGGCATTCCGCGCAGGCGCAGGGTCACCTCATATCCGTCGAGGTCGGGAATGTTGATGTCCACCAGGACGAGATCCGGTAAGGTGTCCCGAGCCAGTTGGATGCCTTCGACACCCCCTTCCGCTTCGATCACGTCATGCCCGGCCGCGCCGAGCAGCTTCTGCACGAGGCGCCGATTGTTGGGGTCGTCCTCGATGTGCAGCACACGAGCCATTGGCGCCGGATCCTATCAGTGTCTCGCGCGGCAGGCACGCGTAGCGCGCGCGCCTTCCGCACGCGGGCTTGCCGGACGCCGGGACGGTGGCTAGGGATCGGGTATGGCAGGACGATTGGTTGAGCAGCTCGTCGACGCCGGACTCGTGACCGAGGCCCAGGCGCGCAGCAGCGACTCCGGTGATCGGCTGCTGCCCTCGGGGCAGGTCGTTCAGAATCTCGTCGCTGCGGGCCTCGACGAACGCGCCTTGGCGGGTTTCTTCGTCTCCCTTGGCTTCGGTCCGATGCTCCAATCGGCAGAGCTGGCTCGCGCTGACCGGAACCTGGTTGATCGTTTGCGGGCGGTCGACGCGCATGATCTCTGTGCGATGCCACTGCGGCCGAGCCCCGCGGGTGCGATCGTCGCAATGGCCGATCCAACCGATGAAGGTGCCGTGACCAAGCTCAGCGTGGCGCTTGGTGGAAGCATCTTGCCAACCGTGGCGAAGCTCTCCGATTTGCTGGCGTCGATCGATCAGGCCTATCCACCGGATCGCCGCCCCGCCGTCACGGATCCGGTGGCCGTGCCTCGTTTTCGAACGCCGAGCGATGTCGTGCCGCTCGTTCAGGAAAAGGCGAATGTCGGTTCGGATGAGACGCTCTCGGCGTTTGACCCTTCGCTCTCTGAGCTTGCATCGAGCGCTAGCCCTGCCTGGGATCGCGCCTGGAATCGATCGACCACCGAACGCGAAGTCTCCCTGACGCCGAAGTCGAGCCATATCCCATTGCCGATTGTCTCGCGTCCACCCACAGCACCGTCGCCTTCATCGGTTCGCCCTGCCACCGTGCAGCCGGCAACGTTGTCGGACTCCGCCATCGATGCTCATCTCGCCGAGATCGGACGCGTTACTTCGCGTGACGACGTGGTGCGCATCGCCTGTCACGCGTGCCTGGCGGCGGCCCGCGGCGCCGCGTTCCTTGCGCTTCGCAAGGGCGTGTTCCGTGGCTGGGACGGTGCCGGGGAAGAGGTGACGAGCGCGGGCATTCGAAGTCTGTGGGTGCCGGCGAGCAATCCTTCGATCCTCAATGAGGTTCTCCACAGCGGGCGCAGCTTCCAGGGAGCCTATGGACAGACAGCCGCGGACCACCTCTTTCGGGCGGCCTTTGGAAGCCAGGGCCGAGAGGTCATCATCGTTCCAGTGATGATCGGCTCGAGGATGGTGGGCGTGTTGTGCGCCAACGATCCGACGGCGGATTCGAGCGCCGTGGAGCGCGTCGCCGAGGCCGTCGGCCAAGCCTTCGAGCGGCTCATCGTTGCGCAGAAAACGGGGAATTAATCGACGAAAACCGCCTGGAGATCCGGGTCGGCCTCCTTGGCAAGCCGAAGGAGTTGGCGGCGCTCCCGGAGCACGGATGAAGCGTAGCCGTTCTGTTTGTCGCAGCGGCCCGAATTGTACCAGGCGAGGCCTTTCTCGACATCGCCCCCGCAGCGCGCGACCGCCCACTCGTAGAGCCCCAGGCCGGCCTCGAGGACCTCTCGCTGACATCCTCCCGGACGCCGGCTGCACTTGGCGCGGTACCGTTCGTTGTAGACGAAGGGCACGGTCTTGCCACGGTACTTCGGGTTGAGTTGAACGACACCTCGGGCGCCCACTGGACTCACCGCCAGCGGGTTGAGGCCTGACTCGCGCAGAGCGATGCCCGCCGTGAGAAAGGGGTCGACCCCTGCGCGGTTGCTTGCCTCGGTGATCAACCGCGACAACGTCGCGATGCGTGCGCGGCAGCCACCCTCGCTGACGCGGCAGTGCCGCACGTGGATCGGCCTACCCTCGCGGCTCTGGCGAACGATCAGCCTTGCATCGATCGCGCGTGCGAGAGCGAGCGAGGTCGGGTGATCACCGAGGGCGCTCCGGTAGTCGATCCCTTCGGCCGCAGGCCCAGGCACAGCTTCACTGAACGAGGGACCCGCTTCGGAGCGCGAGTGCCACGCACTGAAGAAAACAACGCCGATGACCAATAGTACGATTCGCATGCCCTACTCCCGATAACCATCAAGAGACCGGGACGGTAGGGCATGCGCTTACCTTACGCCACCCGTAGGCGGGTCCGTCGTATCTTTTGAGCTACAGTTGCTCGGCCTCCGCCTCGGGGGCGGGAGCAGGCTCCGCGGGCTTTTTCTCAGTGTCTTCGGAGGGTTCCGGCGCAGTTTCCGAGGCGGTTTCGACCTTCGGGGATTCGCTGTCCGTGCTGTCCGTAGTGTCCGCTAACTCAGTCGCGGCGGCCGATTCTTCCTGGTTGGCCTCTTCGCTGCCCTCTTCGCGGGCTCCTCGTCGACGGCCACGACGGCGGCTGCGCCGGCGCTTATTGCCGTCGGATTCGCCATTCTCATCGGCGCTCGTCGACGAGCTACTGCGTGCAGCCGATGTCGTCTTTGTGTGCGCGGCGCCGCCACCAAGCGAGTCGAGGAGCTCCACGTCGAGCACAGCCAATGGAAGAGAGGCGCGTTGGATGCCAACGCCGACTTCCTCCATGGACGCTGCGAGCGCATCGCCATCGAAGAGCGCACAGGGTGCAGCGCCTTCGGCGTGCGCCTCGGAGACGGTACCGTTGCGCACCTGCCCAAGCGTCACCACCCAGCCCATGCGCGCATGATCGAAATGATGAAGCCCACCTCGGAGCGCCACGACGGCGTCGTTACTGATCGGCTGCTTGCCGCGATAGATCGTAATGGCCAATGGTGTCGCTTCCGGACCACGGCGGAGCGTGCCGGCCAGGCTGAAGTCGCCTGCATCGGCGCGAACCGCGCGAAGCGACTGGACGCCGACTGCGTTGAGCCATGTCGCGAGTAGCTCGAGCAAAGCGCCGTCGGGAAGGTCGATCAGGCGTTTGATGAATGCCCGGCGGACACTCTGCCGCTGCCGGTCTGCCGCACGCACAGCATCTCGCTCAGCGTTGACCGCATCGCTCGGCAGACTCCACTCCATCAGTGAGACGAGGCCGTCCCCCTCCCGGAACCTCGGACGTCCGCCCGACGCGCGCCGTTTCGCGTTGTCGCCCCGAATGGCCGCAGCCAGGGTCGGCGCGAGAAGTGCTGGCGTTCCGGCCAGCCGGCCGGTCTCGATCAGAGTTTCGGCAACCTGGGCGAGAGCCCTCGGCTCGCGGCTGCGCCCTCGGAGGGTCGTTTCGACGGCGTCGGAAAGGTCACGGCCAACAGGCTCACCGGCCTCTGCTGCACGGGTCGCCGGGACCTGGGGCTCCCTGCGCGACCTGCTGCGAGGGGCTGGTCGACGCTCCGTCCGGGAGTCGGCGCGGGAATCCGGGCGGGAATCTGCGCTCGACGCACCCTCGGCATCGCGGTCGCGGCGCCGACGAGGACGGCGTTTGCGGGGCTTTCTGTCCTCCCGAGTGTCATCGTCGAGGTTGGCGAGAATCAAGTCGTCGTCGTCGTCCTCTTCCGGGAAAACATCAGAACCTGGGAGATCTTGTGCGGGAACACTCGCCTCCTCCTCAGCTTCCGGGGCCGCCGCGGAGATTTCCTCGGAGGCGGCTGCCTCTTCCGGTGCAGCGGCCGGCTCGGATGCCTCGGCTGAGTCGCCTTCCGCTGGCGCGCTGTCCGGAACCTCCACCGCGCCCTCGGGGAATTCGCGAAGAGCGAAGACCCCGGGCTTGACCTTGGTGATCGGGGCGTCGCCGCGGTCCTTCTTGACCATGGTGGCGAGCCTCGAGCTCATGGTGGTTTCTGGAGTTTTGCCTACGTGCGATAGGAGATTTCGTTCAATCGCAATTTCGGTGATTTTCTTGTAGTGGAGGGGCTTTCCGACGGAGCGGAGAACCTCCACGGCTGCTTCCGTGAATGTCATTATTGTTGTCGTTCCTGTTTTCCCGGCGGGCGATGTCGAATGGCATTTGGAACGCAGCGACGGGGAGCGTTGACTCGCTCCACCCGCGCCCTGCTCCGGTGCCCAAAGGGCTATCAGCCATGCTCGTTCGCACTCCGACCGGACAAAAGCGGTTGGTGAATAGGTTCGTGGGTCTCGAGACCCCCTCTTCACTCATCGGTACCATCCGGGCGGCCTCGAAGCAACGAAACGAGCCTCGAAAGACACGAAATCGCTCATTTCGACCCGAGCGCCTGGCGCGGCCGCCCTTCGACTCTCCTTAATCCCTGTGGATTTGACTTTGCCTGAGCCCAGGTCCATACGCCCGACCTGCGGGTAATTGGCTCTGGCCGATCGCCGCTGTTACAGCCGAATAGGCATGGGCAGGGGTGTTTCGTGTCAGACAGGCGTCGCGGCTGTGGCACGCGGGACACGAGTTCAGGAACCGCCCGCCGCGTTTGGGGTGAAGCCGGCTTGGCCCGCTCTTCGCATAGGTAGCGCTTCAGGAGATTCGAATGAAGGATAAAGACATCGGCATACTGCTCGGGGGCGTGAGCGCGGAGCGCGAAATCTCCCTGAAGACCGGGGAAGCCATGTTCGAGGCGCTGAAGGCTCGAGGCTACCGTGTGCACAAAGTGTTCGTGGATGGAGACATCGACCGGGTGCTCCGGCAGACGACCATCGATATTGCGGTCATCGCCCTCCACGGCACCTACGGCGAAGACGGCTGCATCCAGGGCATGCTCGAAACGATGGGCATCCCTTACACGGGCTCTGGGGTGCTCCCGAGCGCGCTTGCGATGGATAAGCTCAAGAGCAAGGAGCTTTTCCGCCTTTATAATGTGCCGACGCCCTCTTACTACGTCGTGCGCAGCAGCGACCTCGACCGCATAGAACAGATTCACAGCTCGTTCGGCTTCCCGAGCTTTGTCAAACCGCGAAGCGGCGGATCGAGCGTGGGTGCCGGCGAAGCGAAGAGCCTCGCGGAGCTGAAGCAACGCTGTGAAGATGCAGCGCGTTTCGACGAGTGGATCCTCGTGGAGCGCCTGATCCGTGGCCGCGAGGTGGCCGTCGGCCTGCTCGACGGCAACGCGCTCGGGGCGATCGAAATCGAGCCCAAGGGCGGTTTCTACGATTACAAGTCCAAGTACCAAAAAGGACAGAGCGAATATCACTTTCCCGCCCGCCTCTCGCCGACCCGCTACCAGGGTGTGCTTAATCTGGCGGAGCGCGCGGTACATGCTGTCGGTGCCACGGGGGCGACCCGGGTCGATTTGCTGGTGACCTCTGATGAGAACGAGTACGTGCTCGAGGTCAACACCCTGCCAGGGATGACCCCCACGTCCTTGCTGCCCAAAATCGCCGTTGGGGCGGGCTACGATTTCGGTGACCTCTGCGAGGCTATCCTCGAGCGGGCCGCTCTGCATGTGGGTGAGGGGCTCCCCAGCGTCTCGGAAGCCGAACGGGCTGCTCTCACAGCTTCAGGCGTGCCCATCGCACCCGCGGAGTAGGGCCACCTGGCGGTGCCCCAGTTGCCTGACGGGGGTCATTCTTGACAATTCCGATGTGGGAACCCATAAATCCCAGACGGTGAAGCTCTCGAACAAAGGCCGATATGGCGTTCGCGCCATCTTCGACATCGCTTTTCATAGCGCTGGAAAAGCGACGCAGATCAAGGACATCTCGCGGCGGCAGACCATCCCCCCGCGATTCCTCGAGCAGATCTTTCAGGACCTCAAGCGGGCCGGGCTGGTCACGTCCAAGCGCGGTCCGCGCGGCGGCTATGCGCTGGCCATGGACCCAGACGACATCCGGCTCGGCGACATCGTTCGCGCGCTCGAAGGGCCCATCGTCCTGGCTGGTGCCGACGGGAACGGCGATGCCGACGAGACCAGCCGGGTTGTGACCGAAGATGTGTTCGCCGAGCTTTCCGAGAACATCGAGGCGTGCTTTGACGCCATCACGATCCAAGATCTCTGTGATCGGGGCGACGCACACGGAGTCCGCCGTGCGCCACCTCGACGTTACGTGTATTCCATCTGATGTCCGCACCGGTTGTCGATAGCGTACTGGATCTCGTTGGCGAAACGCCCGTCGTTCACTTGCGTGAGCTCTCGCCCGATGGCGGCGCCACGATATGGGGCAAGTGCGAGCACCTCAATCCGGGCGGCTCGGTGAAGGACCGCATTTGTCTCGCGATGATTGAAGCCGCGGAAGCGCAAGGGCGGTTGAAGCCCGGCGACACCATCGTTGAACCGACCAGCGGCAACACCGGCATCGGCTTGGCCCTGGTGTGCGCGCGCAAGGGCTACAAGCTGGTGCTCACGATGCCCGCGAGCATGTCGCTCGAACGGCGCGCGTTACTTGAAGCCTATGGGGTCGAGATTCTGCTCACCGAACCGGACCGTTCCATGGAAGGCGCGATGGAGGCGGCACGCCGAGTCGTCCAAGAGCGCGGAGCGTTCATGCCCGAGCAGTTTTCGAATCCTGCGAATCCTGGTGTCCACACGCGCACGACTGCGAGGGAGCTGCTGCGTGCATTCGACGGCGAGCGCATCGATGCCTTCGTTGCAGCCGTGGGCACGGGCGGAACGGTGAGTGGCGTTGGCGAAGCACTCAAAGCGAGCCACCCCGCAACGCGTGTAATCGCAGTCGAGCCTGCGGCGAGTCCTGTGCTCGTTGGGGGGCCTGCCGGACCGACGAAGATTCAAGGGCTCAACGCGGGCTTCATTCCCGAGAACTATCATCCCAAGGTGGTCGACGACGTCATCGGGGTCAGCGACCGGGACGCCTGGGACACGAAGCTTGCGCTGGCCAAACGAGAGGGTTTGCTTCTCGGGATCAGCGCCGGCGCAAACGTATGGGCCGCCATCGAGGTCGCCAAGCAGCTCGGGCCGGAGCAGACCGTCGTGACGGTGCTGTGCGACACCGGCGAGCGTTACTTCAGCTTGGGAGCGTACTTCCAATGAGCGCCGCACATCGCGTCCTCGTCGTTGGTGCTGGCGGCCTCGGTTCTCCGCTGCTCCGGCTGCTCGCCGTCGCAGGTGGGAGCCGTGTCGAGCACATCACCATCATCGACGACGACCTGGTCGAAGAGAGCAACTTGCACCGGCAGACGCTCTACTCGAGTGAGGATGTTGGCCGTTCCAAGATTGAGCGCGCGGCGGGTACGCTGCGTGACCTATCGCCCGGCCTGTCGGTGCGGACTGTCCAAGGCCGCTTCGTGCCGGACACGGCCATGGAGCTTCTGTCGGATCACACGCTCGTCGTCGAAGGAGCCGACAATCTCGCGACGAAGTTTCTCGTGGCAGACGCTGCGCACCTCGCGGGCGTCCCAGCAGTGCAGGCGGGCGCAATTCGCTGGGCGGGCTGGGCGTTGTGCGCCCTCCCCGACTCCGCGTGTCTTCGCTGTCTCTTCGAAGACATCCCACGTGACAGAATCGAGACCTGCGCCGAGGCGGGCGTGGTCGGGCCCGTCGTCGGGGTGCTTGGCGGGCTCGAGGCGGCTTTGGTCGTTCGCGTGCTCCGGGGCGAACGTCCCGGGGGCGAGCTTTGGCACTATGACGCGCTCGCGGGCGCGCTTCGCAAGACGCTCGTGCGTCGGCGAAGCGACTGCCCGCTGTGCGCCGGAGAGATTCAGGACTTGCGGGTGGAGCGTTACACGGCGGCTTGCGCCGCTTGATCCAAACCCGCATCTGTTAGGACTCAGAAAGGAACGAACATGGCTGTTACGGTACGCATTCCAACCCCCCTCCGAACCTTGACCGGTGGAGCAGACGAAGTCTCCGCCGATGGCGGAACGGTGGCCGAGGTCATCGACAACCTCGAGACGAATCACCCGGGCATGAAGGATCGCCTGTGTGATGAAAAGGGCGTGCGTCGCTTCGTGAACATCTACGCGAACGACGAGGATATTCGTTTTCTCGACAACCTCGAGACGGCGCTCACGGAGGGCGACACCCTGAGCATCGTTCCGGCCATCGCGGGCGGGGCCTCGCGTTGAGCCTCGACGCCGCAGCACGGCGTCGTTACGCGCGTCAGCTTCTTCTCGGCGAGATCGGCGAGTCAGGCCAGGAGCGCCTGCTGCACGCCGGGTTTCATCGCGGAGCAGACACCGATGCGGACGCATATGCTGTGGCGGCGGAGTATTTGGAACGGGCAGGCTGCACGCGCAATGAGAGTGGTGCTGCGGTGCGCGCCCCAAACGAGAGTGCCGTGACGCGGTTCGCCGGAACACCGGAATTGCGAGAACCAGCGGCGGCTATCATGGGCGCGTTTTCGGCGGTCGAGCACCTCAAAGAGGTTCTCGGCATCGGAGGCGCGCGCGAGTTTCCGCCAGAGCTGACGCTGAGCACCGAGAGCTGATGCGTTTTCGAAAGATGGAGTCGATCGTCGAGGCGGTGGGCAACACCCCGATGCTACGCTTGCGAACGCTCGAGAAGGACGCGCCCGGAACGAAGATCTATCTCAAGCTCGAGTACGCGAACCCGGGTGGATCGGTCAAAGACCGCCCTGCCCGTCAGATGATGCTCGACGCGATCGAAGATGGCCGGCTCACGAACGACAAGATCCTCATCGATGCAACCAGCGGCAATACCGGCGTGGCGTACAGCCTGTTCGGGGCGGCGATGGGGTATCGCATCCACCTCGTGATGCCCTCGAACGTGTCACAGGCGCGCAAGGACATCACCGAGGCGTTCGGAACGGAGATCATCTATAGCGACCCGATGGAGGGGTCGGACGGCGCGATCGTGAAGGTGCGCAAGATGGTCGCGGAGAATCCGGACCGCTACTTCTACGCGGATCAATATTCGAACCCCTCGAACCCGCGTGCGCACTATCTCGGCACCGGCGCTGAGATCCTCGACCAAGTTGGCGGCGAGATCACGCACTTCGTGGCGGGGCTTGGAACCAGCGGAACCTGCATGGGCACGACCCGGCGTTTGCGAGAGCACTCTCGCAAGATCGAGTGCATCGCGGTCGAGCCGGCTGAGGCGCTCCATGGGCTCGAAGGCCTCAAGCACATGGCGAGCTCGCTCGTGCCGGAGATCTACGACTCCAAGCTTCCCGATGAGATTCTTCCGGTTGGCACCGATGCTGGCTGGGACATGTCCGACCGTTTGGCTGCCCAGGAAGGTTTACACGTCGGGCACTCGACAGGTGCGAATGTGGCAGGAGCGCTGGAAGTCGCCAAGCGCGCCGAGGCGAGTTGCGTCGTGGCCATCGCTTGCGACCGGGGCGATCGATACTTCGCACCAATGAAGTGGGAGAAACACTATGAGTGGTGAATCCTTGCCGTGGATTTCGGGTGACCTCGAGATCGAGAAGTCGGTGATGGACGAGATCGAGCAGCATGCGCTCGAGGGCTACCCGAGCGAGAGTTGCGGGTTCGTCTTCGGCCCTGCGGATCAGCCTGCTCTTCTCGACGCGCTTCAGCGTGAGGAGAACGAGGCGGACAAATACCATCGCCTCGATCCGGTCACCTTTCCGCGGACATCGAACACCTATTTCAAAATCAACGAGCTGCGCGCCGCCCGCACGTTCGAGCAAGGGCAGAACGACGGCAGGCCGGTGAAGGTCATCTACCACTCGCATTGTGATGCGGGCGCATACTTCTCGGACGAGGATTCCGCGACGTTTGCGAACGAAGGCCAGCTGATGTGGCCCTGCGCCTATATCGTCGTGAGCGTCATGAACGGCGAGGTCGCCGAGCGGCGTCTGTGGGTCCACGAGCCCGGGACCAATGGGTTCCGGGAATCGACGCTGACGATTCGAGAACCCTGAGGGCTAGGTGCGCTAGTCGTTGGCGTGGCGCTGGCGCTCTCGGAGGCGAGCCTTCTTGCCCCGCAGGCCACGTAGGTAGTAGAGCCGCGACTGGCGAACGTGGCCGCGCGCGGCGACCTCGATCTTCTCGATACGCGGCGAGTGGAGCGGGAAAATACGCTCGACGCCGACGCCGCCGGAGATCTTGCGGACCGTGAATGTCGCCCCTGAGCCGCCGCGCGTCTTGCGGATCACCACGCCTTTGAAGACCTGGATACGCTCCTTCTCGCCCTCCCGAATACGGAAGTGGACGTTGACCGTGTCGCCCACGCGGAAGGCGGGACGGTCACGCAGTTGCGACTTCTCAATCGCATCGATTTCAGGAACGGTTCCACTCATCACTAAGCCTCTTACGAAACGGAGCCCGGGGTTAGCACGGGGTCAAAAGGGGGTCAAATCGGGCTGTTAGCCGATGATTTCACGGCGAAAAGCCGATCCAGCGTGATGGCGACGGCCGCTCTGACCGAGAGATGATTGAAGTTGCTCGGCCCCTGAATCGGTTCCAGACATGCGTCCGCACGCTTCAAAACACGGTCGCTGAGACCATGCCCGGTGCCGAATAGTAGAAGGGTCGGCTGCGAGCCAGCTCGGAGGAGCTCGGCTTCCTCGGCATAGGAGGTTCGGTTGGGGCCCGCCTTCGCCGAGGTGACCACCAATCGGGGCGTTTTCCCCTCCTCCGCCTGGATCTCGGCGATCGCATCGTCGACTGACAGGCAAACCCGAACCAACGCAATCGCTTCCCCGCGCTCCGGAAATCGGTGTCTTCCAGCGCCGGAGCACCAATGATCGACGATCCGCTGCACCACCGGATGCTGCGCTTCAATCGGACTCACCACGAAGTACCCCTTCAGGCCGTAGGTCCGCGCACTCCGCGCGATATCGTGCACATCGAGGTTGGTCACCGACGTGGTGACTTCCTCGCCTTGCCGGTCGACGACGGGGTGATGGACGAGGGCGCAGTAGACAGTGGACACGGAGGGGGGCTTATCGCAGCGGCAGCGGCGGTGCCAGTCTAGTTACACCGCCCGCCCGCCCCCGCCCGTAGTCCTCCCTGCCGCGCCCTTTGCTTCGCTTGGGCTTGGCGGCGCTTTGCGCCGGGCTTCGCCCTTCGGGCTCGCGCTGCCGCCGATGTCTTGTGGTCCGTGCGAGACAGCGCCGGTGGCAGCGCGCAAATTGTGCACTTTGGACCCGCTGCGCTTCTTGTTAGCATCGGCATTCCTGCAGGAGGCACGTATGCAACCAAGTGCGGAGGTGCTCTACCGTCAGATGTACAAGAGCCGACGCTTCGAAGAGGCGGTCACCGAGCTCTGGAACGACGGTCACATCTCGGCCGAGATGCATCTCAGCAAGGGCGAGGAAGCGATCGTTGCCGGGGTCGTCGATCACGTGACCGACGGCGACGCTCTTGCGCTCGAACATCGCGGTACGGCACCGCTGGTCATGCGGGGTGTCGATCTCGCACTGCTGATCAAGGAGTTCATGGGGCTCGAGGATGGCCTGTGTCGCGGAATGGGTGGTCACATGCACCTGTTCTCGCCGGAGCATCTAGCTGCTTCATCCGGCATCGTCGGCGCGTCGGGTCCGGCCGCATGCGGGTTTGCGTTTGCGGCCCAGCACCTTCGGCCCGGCAAGGTCGCGGTGGCGTTCTTCGGCGAAGGGGCAATGAACCAGGGCATGCTGATGGAGTCCATGAACCTCGCCTCGGCCTGGTCCTTGCCGGTGATCTTCGTCTGCAAGGACAACGGCATGGCGATCACGACACCGTCGAACGAAGTCACCGGGGGTGACCTGCTCAAGCGAGCTCGGGGACTTGGCGCGCATGCTATTTCGTTGGACGGGACGGACGTCAACGAGGTCTGGCGCGCGGCGCGCGAGGCGTTCGTGCGCGCGCGGGAGGGTGGCGGTCCGACGTTCCTGCACGCGACATGCGTGCACCCCGACGGACATTTGCTCGGGGATCCTCTCCTGCGCATTGTGCGCAAGCCTGTGCGCGAGCTCAAAAGCAGGGTCGCTCCGCTCATGAAAGCGGCCACGACCGGTGGCTCATCGCTGTCCGAGAAAGCGGCAAGCCTAGGCTCCATCGTGGACATGCTCGGTCGGGCGTCGAAGGCCGACCGGCAAGGCGCGAGCGACCCCGTTGAACAGCAACGCCCGCAACTCTCGATCTCGGACGCGCAGCGAGCCGATCTCGAGCGCGAAGTGGATGCGGAAGTGCAGGACGCCGTCGCCGCGGCATTGCGGAGTAAGGAGGCGCGAGGATGAAAACGATGAGTTTTGCGGGCGCCATCGAAGACGCGCTGATGAAGGCGATGTCGGAGGATCCGCGAATCGTCGTCTTCGGAGAGGACGTGCACTCGATTCGCATGAATCTGTTTGCGAAGTTCGGCGAGATGCGGGTCCGGTCGACGCCAATCAGCGAATCGGCGTTCCTAGGCGCGGCCGTGACGGCGTCCATGGCCGGGCTGCGGCCTGTCGTCGAGCTCCTGATGATCGATTTCGTCGCAGTTGGAGTCGATGCGCTGGTCAACCACGCAGCCAAACTGGAAGGGTTCTCCGGAGGCCGTTGGAAGGCGCCCATGGTGGTGCGGGCGAGCTGTGGCGGAGGCTATGGCGACGGAGGACAACACGAGCAGAGCCTTTGGGGGTGGCTCGCACAGATACCTGGGTTGAAGGTCGTCGTTCCTTCGAACCCTGCCGATGCGGGCGGCCTGATGTTGTCGGCCATCCAAGACGAAGGCCCGGTCATCTACCTGGAGCACAAGCTGCTTGCCGACTACTGGATCGACGGCCTGGCCGATGGTGGCCGAACCAATCTCGACTACGATATTCCCGAGGCCGGCGCTCGCGGAGAAGTTCCGCGAACCTGGGAGCCCATTCCGATCGGCGAGGCCAAGGTCCTCCGTGATGGCAACGATCTGACCATGGTCAGCGTGGGGGTATCGGTGCATCGATGTCTCGAGGCAGCGACGCAGCTCGCCGAACACGGCGTTCAGGCCGGGGTCATCGACTTGCGCAGCATTGCACCACTCGACACCGATGCGGTCTGCCGCGCGGTCGAGAGAACCGGCCGCCTGCTCGTCGTCGACGAGGACTACAAACATTTCAGCTTGTCCGGGGAGCTTGCCGCCGTCGTCATGGAGGCGGGCATCACCGCCCAGTTCGCGCGAGTCTGCGTCGAGGACACGATTCCCTTCGACCGACGCCGCGAAGCAGAGGCACTACCAAACGTGGCACGCATCCTCGAAGCGGCGTCAGGTCTGAGGGCCTAGCCTGTTCCCGTCCGCGCTTCCGCCCTGAGTGCCAGCACCGCCCAGACTACGGACAGTGCGTCGACGGCAGCGAAGATGAGGATGCCCGGTTCTACGAGGTCCGCGATTGCGAATGCTACGAGGGACGCCGCGGCGCCGGAGCGCAGGTAGATGCCCCAGCGCATGACGATGCGGAGGTCCGCCCGAGCGATCAGGATGTCTAGGACGCCGATGACGACCACCAGCACGCCCACGACCCGGACCCATACTTCGGTGGTCTCGGCGATGCCCACGAGACTCAGGAGCGGGTTTGGCGCGAGAACTAGCGCGATGCCGGGAAGAGTATGCCACCGAATGCGAGCGGAGAAGTACCCGCCCTCACCACATGCGCGGAAGCGCGAGCCCGCAGGGCGAAGCTCGGCGCAAAGCGCCGCCAAGCCAGCGCGAAGCGCATGGCGCGGCAGGGAGGATTACGGGTGGGGGTGGGCGGGTTGGATATAATTAAACCAAACCAGGCATCCACCCCAGCAACCCCATCCCCACAGCAAGGGTCACCCTTCCGCGTCGATCTCTTCGAGGATCACGCGATCTTCGCTCGAAAGCTCCGCCTCCTCCAATAGATCCGGGCGCCGTTCCAGCGTCCGTCTCAGCGACTCCTTGCGTCGCCATCGGGCAATCGCCGCGTGGTTTCCGGAGCGCAAAACCTCGGGCACCTTCTCACCGCGAAATTCTTCCGGCCGCGTGTACTGCGGATATTCCAGCAGGCCGTCGGCGTGCGATTCGTCCGCGGCCGACTCTTCGTTCCCGAGCACGCCGGGCAGCAAACGTGCGGTGGCTTCGACTACTGCCAATGCTGCTGCCTCCCCGCCGAGCAAGACGAAGTCACCTAGCGACACCTCTTCGTCGACGAGCCCTCGAATGCGCTCGTCGAAGCCCTCGTAACGGCCGCACACGAGAGTCAGTGATCCAAGCTCCGAGAACCGCCGCGCATGGGCCTGCGAGAACCGGGCCCCCTGCGGCGTGAGCAAGACGCGGTGGGTCGGCTTTCCCCCGCGCGCATCATCCAGATGGTCCAAGGTTTCCGCGATCGGGCCGGGCATCAGCACCATTCCGCTACCGCCGCCGTACGGCGAATCATCGACGGTCCGGTGTCGGTCGGTGGTGAACTCGCGAGGCGTGATCGCTTGCACGTCGATGCTGCCCGCGTCCTGGGCCTTACCGAGCAGGCCGGTGCGCAACACCTCGAAGAACTCGGGGAAGAGCGTGACGATCTCAAATCGCATCAGCGGCGCTTCTGCAAAGGAATGTCATCGAGGTCTTTGAGGTGTATCTTGCCGCCATCGATGTCGACCCGGTCGAGCCATCGAGGGAGCATGGGGACCTCGAGGAAACCACCCGGGCGCTGGATCTTCAAGCACTCGGCGCTCGGGTAGTCGATCACCTCGACGACCCGGCCGATCGACCCGGAGCCGTCGAACGCTTCGAGCCCGATCAGATCAGCGTGGTAGTACTCGCCCTCCTCGAGATCGGGTAACGCTTCGCGCGGAACGCCGAGCGCATAGCCACGCAGTGATTCGGCATCTTCGAGCGAGCTCACGCCCGCCAATCGCATGAGCAGCGCTTTCGAACCCTGCCGTGTGGACACGATCTCGACCAGTGCGGGCTCCTCATCCGCCTCGCCGAGGAGAAAGATCTCCGAGAGCTCTCGCAGCAGCGTCGACTCCGGGTTGAAGACGTGCACGCGTACCTCGCCGGTCACGCCATGCGGTCGCGCGATGACCCCGAGCTCGATCCACGAAATCGGGTCCTCGCCTTCGGTCACGGGCCGAGGCTACTCGAGGATGTCGAGGATGGCTCGCTTGTGGAGCCGAGCCGACGTCGCCGCCAGCAGCGTGCGCATGGCACGGGCTGTGCGGCCTTCCTTGCCGATGACCTTCCCCAGGTCGTCGGGCGCCACGGTCAGCTCCAACACGACGGCGCGATCCTCTTCGACGACGTTCACCTCGACTGCATCGGGGTCGTCGACCAGCGAGCTCGCGATGTACGCGATCAGGTCCTGAAGCTTGTCTCCGGCCACTGGGATGCTCGCTTACGAAGCCGGGGCCGCGGCGGCCGCGGCCTTTTTGTGTTCTTTGACCACGTCGCGAACGCGATCGCTGACCTGCGCACCCACACCGACCCAGTAGTCGAGGCGCGGCAAATCGACCCTGGCCTCCTCGATCGGGCGGCTGGGATCGTAGGTGCCAATCTGCTCGATAAAGCGCCCATCCCGGGGCTTTTCCTTATCGGTGACGACGATGTGATAGTAGGGACGCTTTTTTGCGCCAGCGCGTGACAGTCGAACCTTGACCATGGATTCCTCGTAAGCGGCGGGTCGTGCCCACCCAAAAGACGCCGGAAGCTACTCAGCGCCCGCCCCCGCGTCAAGCCGCGGCTCTACCGAGGCTTTTTGCGGCCAGGCGATCGGTTGCTAGAACCAAGGGGATGCGATGCTTCCTTGCTGTATTGGCCCTGACTCTAGGCCTGGGCTGCACCCGGGGCCAGCCCAAGAAGGACGCCCCCAGCCTCCGCATGGCCGTGGTGACCGACCTCAAGGGTTATCTCGAGCCCTGTGGCTGTACGAGCGATCCGCTAGGCGGCATCGACCGGCTCGCCGCGCAGATTCGCGCGCTCCGCGACGGGCCGGCGCCGGTCATATTCCTGATCGCGGGAGATGCATTCTTCGATACGGCCGAGCTGGAGCCGGTGCGTGTCGATCAGGCCAACCGCAATGCCAGGACCTTGGCAGGGATTCTCACCGGGCTCGAGCTCACCGCGGTCCTGCCTGGCCGCAGCGATCGCGCTCAGCCGCCGGAAGCGCTCGCGGCGCTAGAAGAGGCTTCAGGTTTTCGTTGGTTGGCGATGGAGAGCGACGCCGACGTGTTCCAGACCGACGCAGGTTCTCTGCGCTTAGCGGTGGTTGGTGTACGTCCTGGCGCTGGGCGGGACGCGGTTGCCGCCGCGGTTCGGCGCGTTCAGAAGGAAACCGATTTGACCATCGCCCTGGTCGATGGATCGCGCCGGGACGCGAATCGCATCGGGGCGGTCGATGGGGTCGACTTCGTACTGCAAGGTGGGCTCGACGAAGACGAGCCGATTCCGCCTCACCAGGCCGGCAAGGCCTGGGTACTTCACGCGAGCAGACAGGGCCAGGGGCTCACCGTGGTCGACATTTTCCGAAAAAAGAAGGACGAGCCCTTCATGGACCGGAGCGAGTGGTCCCGTTCCGAGCGCGCTGGTCAACTCGATCGTCGGATCGAGGATCTCTCGGCGAAGATTGCCGTCTGGGAGAAATCCGGCGACGTGGACGCCGCGGATCTCGACACACAACGCGCGCGCCTAGCTGAGTTGCAGACAAAACGTCAGGCGCTCGATGTGCCTTCGGCGCAGGCCGGCGGCAACAGCTTGTTTGCCAGTTGGATTCCGCTCCCGAAGAAAGCGCCCAGAGACCGGGATGTCGAGAAGTTGATGCTCGAGCACGACCGGGTCGTGAACGCAGCCAACAAAGTGGCCTTTGCCGATCTCGCGCCCGCACCGCTCGGGCATGGGGACATTGCGTACGTCGGTTCAGCGGCTTGCGGCGCCTGCCACCAGGCGGCCTATGCCTGGTGGCGCAACCATGCGCACGGAGTCGCGTACCTCACGCTTCAGCAGCGAAGCAAAGAGTACAACCTCGACTGCGTGGGCTGTCACGTCACTGGTTACGATCAGCCGGGTGGCTCGACCGTCACCCACAACCTGAATGGGGCGCTGGTCAACGTCGGTTGCGAGAGCTGCCATGGACCGGGCGCCGCGCACGGGAAGGACCCCGAGAAGGTCGGCATCGTGCGCGACACACCGGCGTCGACCTGTCTGCAGTGTCACAACACCCAGCACAGCGACCTCTTCGACTTCGATGCCTACCGCAAGACGCTGGTCGTGCCGGGTCACGGGCTAGCGCCAATGGTGCGCGGAGGCGATTGACGCCAGCGGCGCGACCCTCAAATTTCGAGGGACCTCGGCTTCACGTGGGCGCGAATCCATCCGACGATCTCTTCGAGCGCTGCGCCCGGTGTGAAGATGGCGCCGACTCCTTTGGCGAGAAGCGATTCGGCATCTTCCTCGGGGACGATGCCGCCACCGAACACAATGATGTCATCTGCGCCGCGAGCCGAAAGCGCGTCGAGGACCGCGGGAAACAAGGTATTGTGTGCGCCTGACATGATCGAGAGGCCGACCGCGTCGACATCTTCCTGAATGGCCGCCACAGCGACCATGTCCGGCGTTTGATGGAGCCCCGTGTAGACGACTTCGAACCCGGCATCACGAAGCGCGCGCGCCACCACTTTGGCCCCCCGGTCGTGGCCGTCGAGGCCTGGCTTGGCCACGAGGATTCGGATTTTGGGTTCGGGCATTGGGGGGTGGTTTACGTCAAGGACAGGGGCAGCGCCAGGGACAGCGCCAGTCCCAGTGACGGCGTCAGTGCCAGCGTCACTGCCGGGACCAGCGCCGGTTCCCCGGTCTCGGTTCTCGGACCCGGAGGATGATATGATCCCCCAATGCTTTGGCCACTCTCCTTCCGCGGTGGGCTTCGTCCTGAGTTTCCCGACGTTCGTGCCGACGTCGAGGTCTGGTGCGCTGAAGAAGGAATCGGCCGTCCAACGGACGCACTCATTGCCGATTTCTACCTGCCGATGACCGGCTGGATCGCCGACCACGTTGAGGACGCGACCTTGGTGCTTGGGCTGAACGGGGCGCAGGGGACCGGGAAGTCGACCTTGGCCCGGCTGCTGCAGCGGCTCCTGCAGCGGGTACACGGGCTGCGCGCCGCAATCCTCTCGCTAGACGACATCTATCTATCCGGAGCCGACCGTCTCCAACGGGCGAACACGATTCATCCCTTGCTTGCCACCCGCGGCGTGCCTGGAACGCACGACGTGGAGCTCGGAATACGGGTCCTTCGTTGCCTGCGCGAGGGGAAACCGATCGCGTTGCCGCGGTTCGACAAGGCGAAGGACGAGCGGCATCCCGTCGCACAATGGCCGCCCTGGGAGGGCCGGTGCGACCTGGTGATCTTCGAAGGCTGGTGCGTAGGCGCGCGTCCGCAGCGCGCCGACGAGCTCGAGGAGGCGGTCAATGGGCTGGAGCGCCTGGAGGACCCTGCGGGCGACTGGCGCTGGTACGTGAATCGAGAGCTTGCTGGGCACTATCAAGCGCTGTTCGCAGAGTTGGACCTTCTGCTGATGCTACGTCCGCCCGACTTCGAGCGAGTCTACGCCTGGCGCGAAGAGCAAGAGGCTCGCTTGCGTGCTGCCGGCGGCGGCCCCGAAGTGATGACTCCGTCCGCCGTGCGCCGCTTCGTCATGCACTTCGAGCGCCTGACACGTTTCATGTTGGAGGAGATGCCTGGGCGCGCGGACGCTGTGGTGCACCTCGGCGCGGACCACGCACCGATGGACGTGGAGCTCGGCGACGAGCGCTCATGACCCTTTGCCGCGGGTTTCTTCTTCGACGTCACGATCGAAATCGCCCCTAGGAGCCTCGTACAATGCTCGGGAGTAGTGCTTGGCGTAACTCGCCATGATTTCGTCGAGCGGCAGGTCGTCGTACTCGTCGTGAAAGCGAAGGTACTCCATGTGCTTGCGGCCTTCGAGATCGAAGGGGTGGTAGATCGAATCCTCGGTCCCATCGAACTCGAGAGGCTTGATTCGGAATTTCTCGCAGAGCTCGATGTTGAAGGCGGGTGTAGCTTTCACCCATTCACCGTCGAGCTGAATCGCCGTGTAGCCGTGCCAATAAAACACGTCGCTGTTCATGACTTGCCGCAGGCGCGCCGTGGAGAGGTGATTTTTCACGTCGGCGAACCCGAGCCTTGCTGGGATCTCGATGGCCCGGCAGCACGCCGCTAGAAGAATTGCCTTCGGCACGCACCAACCGCGGCCTGCCTGGAGGGTGCTGCTGGCTCTTAGGCCAGGCACCGTCAACTGCAAGGAGTAGGGATCGTAGCGAACCCCATCGCGGACGGCGTAGTAGAGCTTCACCGCCCGTTCGCGGATACCCCGCGCTCCCGATGCGGTGGCTTCAGCGAAGGAGATGACCGCAGGGTGGTCGGAATCGACTGTCGGGGTGGGTGCTAACGCGTCGTGCATGGCTAGAGAGTTGCCCCTGTGCAGCTGGAGCCAGTGCCGGCGGTGCAGCCGAAGCAGTGCCGGTCGGTCTGGATGGTGCGCCTCTCGAGCGCGGCGAGGTCGAAGTCACGGATGTGTCCCACCGCGTCTTCGGATACCGGGATATCGAGCATCTGGTTGAAGTCACAATCATAGAGGCGCCCGTCCCAGCCTACCGAGATCGTGTTGCGGCACATGACGCCTTGGGCTGCCTGGGGATTGAAGGATTCGACCAGGCGACGCATGTAGCCTTCTAGATTGCCGGTCTCGAGCAGCCACTCGAGGTAGCGGCTGATCGGCATGTTCGTGATGGTGTAGAGCGCGTCGAACGAGACGCCATAGAGCCGCTTGAGCTCGCGCTTCCACTCCGCTTCCAGGCAGAGCTGGGCCGCGGGAAGAACTGCGCCGACCGGATTGGTGACCAAGACGAGGCGAAGCCCCGATCGACCGTCCCCGTAGCCGAGCTCGTTGAGCCTCCGCAGTGAGCGAAGACTCTTTTCGAACACCCCGTCGCCGCGTTGCAAGTCGGTACAGGCCGGCTGGTAGTGTGGGAGCGAGCAGACGAGCTCGACCTGGTGTCCGGCGAAGAATTCGGGCAAGTCCCGGTGCGGCCCCGTTTCCAAGATCGTCAGGTTGCAGCGGTTGATGACGCGCCGGCCAAGCGATGCACACTGCTCGACCAGCCAACGGAAGCTGGGGTTGAGCTCCGGAGCCCCGCCGGTGATGTCGACGCTCGGGATAGAGTGTCGGCGAAGTGCCTCGACGCAATCCTTCGCGGTCTCCCGCGACATGACCTCGGTGCGGTCCGGACCCGCGTCTACGTGACAATGACGGCAGGTCTGGTTGCAAAGCTTGCCGACGTTGATCTGTAAGATGTCAATCGACGTGGGCTGCAGAGGCCACAGCCCCTCGCTGGTGAGGGCCTGTTGGAAGTCAGTGCCGATTCGCAGCTCCCCGAGGTGCGTGAGCTGCCGGCCGGCGTCTGCGAGTGGAAGGCGCCGGGCGTGGAGCGAACGTCTGGGGCTGGTCTGGGTTTGCGGGATCGATGGCATCGGTCGGTGGCGGCGCAGTGCCGAGAACGCGTACGCGAACGTTGTCCGGACGTTAGCAGTCGAAGCCGGATTCCACAGGAGAAATTAAAGACGGGTGAACGCGCGGTCGCGGGTCCCCAGCGAGAAGGGCGTCAGGCAGAGCGTGGCGCCAGTATCGGTCAGACGACCTGCGACCCAAGACGGCTCCATGCCTTCGGCAAGAAGGTCGTAGAAGGCGAGGACGGCGCCACGACGCTCGGATCGATTCAGGAGCAGCTGGTGGCCCTCGGCGTCGAAGGCCTTGAAGATCCCGTTGGATTCGATGCGATACGGGGCAATGAGCGCGAACGGTTCGGACAGAGACGGATGGGCCTGCACCGATGCCCGGTAGCCGTCGGTCACCGTGGCGAAGTCCCGGCTCGCGACTTGTTGGACCCGATCCCAACTGCCCTTGGGTACATCGGGTTGGACCTCGTACTGGAGGACGCGGATCCGCTGCGGTGCGGGCCCGGCCTCGACCTCGGCCAGACCAACGTGGAGTTGCCGTGGACAGGGACCGAGCGAAGCGGCGGTATTTCGCCGTCGATCTTCCCGGTAGATGTTGCCCGATCGAATATCGATCAGGTAGCGGCGCTCGACGCTCGCGCGTTCGGTGCCAGACAACCATTCCCGACCAATTTCGATCATGGTCCGATCGTACAGAAGCTCCAGCTCGGGCATCGAGCCGGGCTGCGTCCCCAACCAGGCGGCTAGCCGTTGCTCCGACTCGCGCGTCGACTCGTCCGCCCGCAGCGCTTCCGCAAGTTGTGATGCGCCGTTGAGGATTCGTGCCACGCGTCGGAGCTCTCCGGAGCGAATCTCGTGTTGGAGACGTCCGATGAACCGGCCAAGCCCTGGAGGCGTCGGCTGCGGTGCCACGTCGGTAACGCGCTCGAGCGCGGCGTCGACCGATGGCGCGTACTGGGCCTTGTCCACGCCCACGCGA
The DNA here is from genome assembly GCA_937998345.1 of uncultured bacterium. Lineage (GTDB taxonomy): Bacteria > Myxococcota_A > Polyangia > Polyangiales > Houyiibacteriaceae > SG8-38. The sequence goes on from CALLDH010000170.1 coordinate 26,941, forward strand.
GTGACCGCTGTGAGCAGATCATCAAGCGCCTCGGCAAGATCGTTTGGTGCTCCCAGCTCGCTTGAGCGGCCTAGGACCGAGACTACCGGACGCGGCGGCGAGGATTCATCACGCCGCTCCGCTCCCGCGATGAATCGAAGCGCAGCCAGGACGTGCGGACCGTCCATTCGACCGTCGCTCGACACGCACTGAAGCTCCTCGTCACGAAGGCTCAGCGTGACCATCTCGACACGGCCGTCGACCTCGATGTCGACGGTGAGTCGCCGGACCGAGCCCTCTGCACTCGTTGCGTCGAGAGAGCGCAGGTGCTGGATTGCGACATCACGCAGCCGAGTGGACATCGCCCGGCTCCTCTCGTCTCAGCACATCGTCCTTTCTCTTGAGTTCGAAGCGCACGGTGCCTGGCGCTCGTCGAAGGTCGAGCGTCAACACCTCTCCGACCAGACCCCGGGCCACGTCGTCGCGCCCTTCCCGCTCGACTTGCTCCGCGCGGTGGAGGAACGACTTTGCCATCGCGCGCACGAGGATCGGATTGCGTTCGATTCGCGTGCGGTCGACCTCGAGCGCGCGTCGGAACGCGGGCAGCGCGAGGGCGTATTGCTCGCGTCGGGCGAAAGCCATCCCGATTCCGATCAGTGGTACGGCCCAGTCGCTGCGTCGCGCCGAGGCGGACTCGAAGCGAGCGTTCGCCCAGTTCACTCGACCGAGCAAGAGCCAGACGCGACCCAGAAAGTAGTCCCGCCAACCGAAAACGATGCTCGCTAGGCTGTCGCGCGCGCCTTTGTGCGGAGCCGGCTTGTTGCCGACCTCCGACCAGTCGATCGTTGCCGCCTCTTCGCCGCGCAGCTCCATGCGTGCGGCGATTGAGGAAAGCGCATCTTCAATTGCAGCGCGGAGCGCCGGCACCGAAGTGGTATTGTGTATTGCTGTCAGCTCGTCGAGTACGCGCCCGTCACCGATTCGCGCCGCGGTGCGCACCGCCTGCGTCCCAATAGCCACTTCGGCGTGGTCGAGGAACTTGGCGACGAGGCGCGTGTTCTCTGATGAGCCGAGGTTTTCCATGGCTTCGAGCGCCATGAGCAGGAGCTGGGGCTGATCTTCCTCGAGAGAGCTTCGTACTTCGGTGAGGCCCCGGCAATCACCGTGCATGCCTAGAGCGCTCGCGAGCGCGATTCGTTCTTCGTTGACGAAGCTGCGTTCGAAGCGCTCCGCTAGCGCCGGGTGGATTCGAGCATCGTCGATGCCTCCAAGGACACGGGCGGCGCGTGCAACGAGCTCTCCACGTTCGGCTTCGACGACGGAGATTAGCGCAGGGACCAGCCGGCGATCGGTGGCGTACCGGAGTGAAGAGATCAGGCCAATGCGAGACTCCAACGGCACCCAGCCGTCATTGCCCTCGATAATCGCGCTGATGTGATGGACCACGACGTCGGGGAGCTCGGAGACGCGCATCAGGAGAAGGGCCCGCTGATCCCCAGGGAGACCTTGGATCGGCTCGGCGTTCGACTGACCATCCCAAAACGCGCGAATTGCACCTTCGGTTCGCTGAGCGAGGCGTTTCCACTGCTCGTGCTCGTGGCGAGCCTGGCGGCCTTGTGTGCCTGGGAGCTCCGCGCGTGCTTGCGCGAGCTCGTGACCGAGCTCGACGTCACGGAGCTCGGTGATGGTTTGGATCGCCTTGCGCACCGCGTCGGTGTGGAGAAGGCGCCGATCACGCAATCGCTCACGGAGCCTTTCCAAAGCGGCTCGTCGTTGCCGGCGGGATCCCGCGCGAAGGACCGCGAGGATCGTCGGAAGGTCATCGATGCGTTCGACCGAGAGCCCTTCCGCGCCGCTCGTGTTGAGGCGCCCGAGGAATGAGGGATCCGCAGCCACTGCAGTGGGCGGGCGAACCGACGGATGTCGAGCCGCCTCGGAGTTGATGCTTTGGGTTCCGATCTGCTCGAGGTCATTGGCGGCGACGAGGCGTACCAGGGCCCGCGCCACTTCACGATCGTCCGCGTCCGCACGACAGCCAAGCTCCTCGCGAGGATCCGCATAGTCATTGCTCGCGATGCCTTGCCGAAGGCAAAGTTCGAGCGTATCCAAGTCAGCTTCCGGGTTGTGTGCCACGTTGCTTTTGTCAGGATAGACAGCGGACGGGGGTACCCCCCAATCAGCCCCGTATTCTCCGCAATTTCAGCCCCAGCCCGGTTCACCGAGACTGCCACGGGCGCTGACACGAACGCTGACACTGGCACCGTCACTGCCCTACACTGCCCCCCCGTGACCCCCACCGAAATCATCCAATCCCTCCGCCTCTCCCCACACCCCGAGGGTGGCCACTACGCTGAGACCTGGCGGCATGACGGTGGTGAGGCCCGCGGCGCTGGAACTGCCATCTATTATTTGCTCCAGGCCGGCGAGCGCTCGCACTGGCATCGCGTCGATGCGACCGAGCTTTGGCACTTCTACGCGGGTGCGCCGCTAGAGCTTTCGACGTGCAAAGAGGGTGAAGCGGTGCGGCGCCGAGTTCTCGGTCCGGACCTGCCGGCCGGCCAGCGCCCTCAGATCATCGTCGCTCCGCACGACTGGCAGGCGGCTCGCTCGCTCGGGGGGTGGACGTTAGTCGGATGCACCGTGTCGCCCGCCTTCGAGTTCGAGCACTTCGAGCTCGCGCCCAAGGGCTGGAATACTACGTAGGCCTTTGGCTGGCATCACCAAGCGACAACCCCCAAGATCCGGCCCGGATGGAGATTTGGAGAGAGTTTCAGTTCGAGGCGGCGCACCTGCTGCCCAACGTGCCGGATGGGCACAAGTGCAAGCGTCTGCACGGGCACTCGTACCGCGTCCGGGTCTGTGTGGAGGGCCAGTTGGACGCCAAGCTTGGCTGGGTCGTCGATTTTGCCGACATTGCGGAAGTCTGCGAGCCGCTGCGGCTTCGACTCGACCACTACTACTTGAACGAGATCGAGGGCCTCGAGAACCCGACCAGCGAGGTTCTTGCGCGCTGGATCTGGCGCCACTTGAAGCCGACTTTGCCGATCTTGAGTCGCGTCGAAGTAAGCGAGACGTGCACCTCAGGGTGTGCATACCAGGGCGGCTGACCGATGGCCGATGCTGCGCAGCGGAAAACCGTGGTGCTGCTCAGTATGGGGTACGACAGCCTCAGCACCTGGCACCAGCTCGGCCGGCCGTCGGCGGTTCACTTCGATGTCGGCTCCCGGTACGCGGCCGCTGAGAAGGCCCGCTACGAGAGGCTGCGCGCCTCGTTTCCGCAGCTGTTGCCGGTCCAGGACCTCCGCTGGCTCGGCGACAAGGAGCAGGATGACGCCTGGGTGCCCTTGCGGAACCTGCTCATGACGGTTCAAGCCGCAGCGCTCGGCTTCAATGACATCGTCATGTCGGCGCCCGCGGATTGGGCTGCCGACAAAAGGTTGATGTTCACATTGACGGCGACCTTGGCGATGCGTGTCGCACAGCCCGGGGGCGGGTACCGGGTCCGGCGCCCGTTCAGTCATTGGACGAAGGCCCGTCTGATTGCAGCCACGCCCACCGCACTTCTCGAGGAGTTCGCCTACTCTTGCTATCAGGGCGAGGAGGTTCCCTGTGGTCGATGCACAGCCTGCGGCCGCGCCGCGATCGCTCACCTAGCTGCCGGTCGCAAGCCGCCGACCAAACCACGGCCCGGCCTCAGCTTTCGAGAGTTCACCGACCTGCGCCGTGGTGAATCGAACGGAGGTCGACTGGGCGAAAGAGCGCGCATGCACCCCGGCGCACTCCCGTACCTGCCGCTTCGAGGCTGGGAGCTCCTCCGCGCGTGGAACGTCTACCGTAAGAGCTGACGCTGACGCTGGCACCGACGCTGACGCTGGCACTCACACTCACCCTGCTGCACAATGCGGCGGTATGAAGGCCTCCGTCGGACTTGTTTTAATTGCCGCGCTCGTCCTCGGCGTCGCAGCCTCTCTCGACCC
>CALLDH010000171.1 GCA_937998345.1 uncultured bacterium
GCTGATGCTGTCGGAGGTGCTGGCGCCCCGCAGCCGCCACTTCCAGCTGGCCCACCAGCTCGCGCTGGTGGGCCTGCGCCCGCTGCTCGAACGCTACGTGGGGGCCGACCGCTCCCTGACCAACGACGACTCGCGGGCCCTGGCGCGGGTGGCCCTGGCCAACTACTTCGCGGGGGCGGTGCTCATGCCCTCCGAGCCGTTCCTGCAGGCGGCGAGGGCGGTGCGCTACGACATCGAACGCCTGGGACACCGCTTCCGGACGAGCTTCGAGCAGGTCTGCCACCGGCTCACGACCCTGCAGCGGGCGGGGGCCCGGGGCGTGCCCTTTCACATGATCCGGGTGGATATCGCGGGCAACATCTCCAAGCGCTACTCCGGTGATGGAATTCGGTTTCCGCACCAGGACGGCTCGTGCCCCAAGATGGCCGTGCACCTGGCTTTTCTCACGCCGAGCGTCATTACCAAGCAGTACTCGGCGTTTCCCGATGGATCGACCTACTTCTGCTTTGCCAAGATCGTCAGCGAGCCCCAGCAGGGCTCGCTCGTCAAGGGCACGACCCACAGCATCGGCCTCGGCACCCATGCGGACGACGCCAAGCACTTCGCGTATGCCGACGACCTTCCGTTTGCTGACCCGAAGAAGATGGCGGTACCCGTTGGGACGACCTGCCGGTTCTGTGAGCGGACCGATTGCAACATGCGGTCGGCGCCCAGCGACAAGTTCGCGTTCCGTGTCGACGATTACACCAAGAAAGACAATTTCTTTTCTCCATTGGTGAGTGGGGACCCCGGCGTAGAAGTGCAGAAGCCGACTCGCCGGAAGCCGTCGGCGTGATATGGTCCCGGACCGGAGGTCAAGATGCCGTCGTTCGATGTCGTTTCCAAGCTCGACCAACACGAAGTCGATAATGCGCGCAACCAAGCGGGCAAAGAGATCGCCCAGCGATACGATTTCAAGGGCACCGAGAGCACGATCGAGCAAACCGACGAAGGGATTGTGATCCGGTCGAACAGCGAGGGCCGGCTCGACGCTGCACGCGACGTGCTCGAGAGCAAGATGGTCCGCCGTCAGGTGTCTTTGAAGTCGCTCGACGCTCAGCAGGCCCAGCAAGCAGGCGGGCAAATGTGGAGGCAGCTCATCAAGCTCAAAGAGGGCGTGTCCAAGGAAAAGGCCAAGGAAATCGTCAGAGCGATCAAAGACAGCAAGCTCAAGGTTCAGGCCTCGATTCAGGGCGACGCCGTGCGGGTTTCCGGCAAGAAGCGCGACGATTTGCAGGAGACCATTGCGTTTCTCAAGGAGCAGGACTTCGACCTGCCACTCCAATACGTGAACTTCCGAGACTGAGGCCGTTTGCTTTGACCGAGACCAAACAAGAGCTGCTGGTCGGCTACCAGGGCACCGAGGGAGCCTATAGCCAACTCGCTGCGACGCATCACTTCGCCAACGCAGAGGAGCCGATTCGCTGTGTTGGCTATCACAGCTTTCGCCAGATGCTCGAAGCCGTGAAGGCGGGAGACGCCGACTACGCGGTGCTGCCCATCGAGAACTCGATCGCTGGCTCGATCAACGACAGCTACGACCTGCTCGCCAAAACGGGGCTCTTCCTCGTCGGGGAAGAGTTTCAGCCGATTGCCCATTGCTTGATTGGCGCGGCCGAGGTGGCCGTCACCGACATTCGTCGCGTCTACTCGCACCCCGTGGCGCTTGCGCAGTGTGGCGAGTTTCTGGAGACTCTCGACGACTGCCACGTGGAAGCGTTCGTCGACACGGCCATGGCCGTCGAGAAGGTCAAGCGGGATGCCGACCCGACGCAGGCGGCCATTGCGAGCGAAGAAGCGGCAGCGTTGCACGGTTTGCCTATCTTACGCCGGGGAATCGCCGACCATCCTGAGAACTACACGCGGATGGTGATCGTTGCGCGCGAGCCCGCTCACCACGGGCAGGATGTGTCCTGCAAGACTTCGCTGATTTTCTCGACGATTCACGAGCAAGGCGCGTTGGCGCGTTGCATCGCGATTTTTGCCGAGCGCGGCTTGAACCTCACGAAAATCGAATCGCGACCCAAGCCGCACACGCCCTTCGAGTACGTCTTCTATGTCGATTTCGAGGGCGATGTCGATCGCGAGACGACCCAGGCTGCGCTCCGCGACCTCGAGGGGGTAACGACCTTTCTCAAGGTGCTTGGTTCGTATCCGATCGGTCGCGCCGGCGTTAGCTAGCGATTGCTTCGGCGACGTGCGCGAGACGATTCGCGTCGCTCTCCAAGCCGGCCGCCAGGCAAGTTGCGGAAACCATCTTCAGCGAGGCTGCTTCCCCCGGGCCGTCCTGTTGAGCGCGTGCAGTGGCGAGCGCCTCGAGTGCGTCGATCATCGCGTCCCGTCCGCGCCCGCGAGCAAGCTGCAGACATGCCGACGCGATTCCAATTCGGATCGCGGCCGCCGGCGCTTGGTTGGGGGTCTTCTTGGCAGCCGCGAGCGCACGTTTCGCCGCTGGAATATCTTCTCGGGTCACGTACGAGACTACCCGTAGGCAATGGGCACCCGTGAGGTCGCCGCCCGCTGCGATGGAGGATTCGATCAGGCTATCGAATCTATCGTGGTCTTGTTCCCTGAGAATCCGCACGAGTTCGTCGGGCCGGTTCTCGAGCTCGGCTTCAGGAACGGGAATCGTCGGCCTTTCCTCTTCCTCCTCGTGGGGTGGCCCAGATGGAAGCCGAACGGCGCGGCTGATTTCGGAGGCGCCTTCGCGCGTCTCGGTGTCGGGTTGATACTGAACCGCCGCTGCGGCCAATCGGACCGCCGCTACGGTGTACCCGTTGTCCGCAGCCAGGGATCCGGCCTCGAGAATCGCGTGTGCCCCGCGTGCGAGGTCGCCACCTTCGCACAGGTAGGCGCCGACCGTGGCCGCCATCGACGGCCCGACCAGCGGTTCGGCGGTATGAAGTGCATGCGCGACGAATCGGTAGGCTTCGGTTCGGCGCGCGGGCGGCATGCGTTGCACGACCGCCCTTCGAAGGAGCTCCGAGTCCGGCTTACCTTGTGGCGTCAGGAGCCCGTCGCTGACAAGCGCCTCGAGAGCCCTGCGCCTCGTGCCGTCCGGTATTCCGTCCAACGCGACCGCGGCGTCCACGACTTGCGCGGAAGAAGCGGGGAGGGCGGTGCATGCGATCTCTAGGAAACGCATCGAGGATGTATCGAGAGTGGCGAAGCGTTCTTCGAGGAGGGCACGCGGACCCAGGTGTTGGCGGCGTTCCGCCGTCTCGTCGCGCCAGACGAACCGATGGCCGTCGTGCACGATGTCACCGGTGGCGACCATGGTTCGCGCGGCCTCTGTGATCCCGAGCACGGTGGTGCCGCCGGTGATCACGAGCTGGGTCGCGATCTCCATTCCGACGTCTGGCCCGAGGATACCGGTGGCTACGACCAGGGCTTCGTTGGGATCCAGTCCGGGGAGGTCGATCTCCGCGGCCATCCGCAGGCCGCGGAGGCCTGCCGGCACGCTCGATTCCGTCGTTCGGATGCACAGGAGGGCGGCCACGGTGTCGTCGGACAACGCCGCACCGAGGACCCCGAGTGTTGCAGGATCGACCGCTCCGACGCGATCGACGTAGATCCACGGAAGACCGCGTTTCCCCTGCAACGCCCGGCACATCGCCTTGAGCGCATGGATCGCCGCCTCGCGGGGCGGAGGAGCCGCGCAGGCAATGGCTTTGAGCGCGTCGGCCACACCAGGCTCGGTCTTCTTTAGAGCTTGCCGGGTGGGCTCCAGCGCTCGCCAAGCCTTCAGAAGCGCAAGGCGGAGCCCTCCGAGCGGCTCGAGCCCTCCGGGCACCGCACCGATCTCCAGGAAGGCAGGCGGTCGAAGCTCATCGCGCAGCGCGAAGACGCCGGCGCGCGCGCCGATGCCGAGCTCCCCTTTCAAATAGAACGCGCAAGTCTGAGACCCTGCCGCGGCCTTCTTCATCGGCTCGAGGGCGTGGCGAACACTTGCCGGAACGGGAGCGGGGTGAAGCAGGCCAACGGATTGCCGGCACTCCTCGAGAAGCGGCCGGCTTCTGTCGATGGCTTCTCCGTGCAACGCGAAGGAGCTTGTACTCACGGACCGCCCGAACAGATAGGTTCTCGACGCTGCTTCGCGAGATTCGACATCGAGAACGAC
>CALLDH010000172.1 GCA_937998345.1 uncultured bacterium
CCGCCTCAAAGACGACGAGATTCGGCTCCTCGTCATCAACGAATAATACGTGCGCTGTCATGCCGCCTGCTCCATCGCGGGAATCTCCATCACGAAGCGAGCCCCCCCACCGGGCCTAGGTTCATATCTTAGCTCACCACCGCACTCCTGCGCGATTCTTCGGCTCAGATGAAGCCCGAGGCCCGTCCCATCGCCTTCGATTCTGGTTGTAAAGAAGGGGTCGAAGATCCGGTGCACCACGTCCGCTGGAACGCCGGGGCCGTCGTCCGACACCGTGACGGAAACTTGGTTGTCCACCTGCCGAAGCTCGATCCAGATGTTCTTGGCGCCTGAGCGAATCGAGTTGTCGACGAGGTTGAGCATTACTTGGTTGAACGCCCGTGCAGGTGCGAACACGTCGCCCGTCGTTTCGTAGTCTTGGTGAACTGTCACACGATCTTTGAGCTTGTGTTCGAGCAAGTTCAGCGTGGATTTGATCGCAACGCGGACATTGCACGGCGTGAGGTCGTCGCCATCTGCCGGGCGTGCGTGAGCGTCCAACGCGGAGACGATGCCGTCGATGCGTGCGAGGGCGTCGATGACGACGCTCATCAACTTCTCGTTTGATACCCGGGAAGAGCCGCCTTCCTCTAGCACTTTCACGGCGTTCACCGCAGCGTTGAGCGGGTTCTTCACCTCGTGGGCAAGGCCCGCGGCGAGCGTTCCGGCTGACGCAAGGCGCGCCTGGTCGGCGAGCTGCAACGAAAGCCCACGCATCTTGAGGTGGGCGCGAATGCGAGCTTGTAGGACTTTGGTATGAAATGGTTTCGAGACGAAGTCATCCGCGCCAGCTTCATAACCTTCCAGAGCCCCTTCGCTCTCTCCGCGTGCGGTGAGCAGAATCACCGGGATGTGGCGTAGGGAAGGGTCTTCCTTGATCACGCGGGTGAGATCGAGGCCACTAACCTCAGGCATCATCACATCCGTGAGCACCAGGTCCGGGCGGTTTCGCTGCAAGAGCTCCAACGCTTCTGCTCCATCGCGCGCGGCATCAACCACGTAGCTTTCTTTCAACACGCCCACGATGAATCCGCGAAGGTCGTCTTCGTCTTCAGCAACCAGTAGTCGAGGAAGTCGACCACGGTCTAGGAGGATTCGCTCGGGAGGATGTTGGCTCTGCCGCAATTCAGCTGTGGCCTCTTCCATGTCGTGCGTGTGCACGCCAGTGAAGCGATCGTCCGAACGGCGGCTAGGATGAAGTTCCGTCTGGAGTTGTCGCCGCTCGACGATCTCGGTGTGGAAGTGATCCTTGCCGCTCTTCAGGAAGAGCGTGAAGGTCGAACCCCGTCCGACGTCGCTCTCTACCGTAAGAGATCCCCCGTGCAGCTGCGCGAGCTCACGAGCCAGCGCAAGCCCGATGCCCACGCCGCCTTGACGGCGCCGCTCCGAGGTTTCCGTTTGGTGGAAGCGGTCGAAGATGCGCTGCTGTTCCTCACGGGAAATCCCGGGCCCTGTGTCCGTCACCTCGACGGACGTCCCTGCCGGATTGTGAAACACAATGACTTCGATCCGACCCCCACGTGGCGTGAATTTCATCGCGTTTCCGATGAGATTAGTGAGGACAATCTCGATGCGATGTGCATCACCGAACATCTCTGGTGGCCTGCCCTCGGACGAAAACGACATCTCGATGCCCTTGGCTTTCGCTGTGGGTGCGGCGTTGCCAGCAGCACGCTCTGCGAGCTTTGCAACATCTGCTTGCATGATCCGCAAGCGCAGTCCGCCTGCCTCGAGCCTCGCTAGATCGAGCAAATCATCGATCATTCGAAGGAGCCGCATCGCGTTGCGCCGCACGACCTTCAGTGCGTCACTCTCGGGGCCGGGTCGGCGTTTTCCGAGTAGCTCATCCACCGGTGACAAAATCAACGTGAGTGGGGTCCGGAGCTCGTGAGAAATGTTCGCGAAGAACTCGCTTTTCATTTTGTCCAGCTTTGCAAGCTGGTCCAAGGCCTGGCGCAACTCAGTCGATCGCCGAAGCTCGGCTCTTCGCAATCGTTCCGACTCGCTCCTCGCCTCGAACTCTCGGCGCTTCAGATGAATTCGAAATAGTGAACCGACGACGCTGACCGACGACGTAGTCAGAATGACAAACACAAAAGTAAGGAGCTCGCTGGGGGTAGGGGCTGAGAAGTATGCGCCAAGGCTTGCTGTTGCCGCACAAGCCAGCACGATGGAGACCGACCAGCCCGGCCCCCAATACGGCAGTATGCCAGCACCAATTAGCGCGATAGATAGGCCGACCACGTAGACATTGAAGCTTTCCCCCACGAAGGGGAGCATCGCGGAGATGCCGAGTGACCAAACCAAGAGCCATAACCAGAAGCCAATCTCGCCGCGGGACGGGTTTCGCGACCTCGATGTCCAGACCACCACAATGGCGTTGAGTACAACGACCAGCGCGCGCCCTGCGAGGAGGTTCAGCCAAATACGCGGCGCGATGAACCAGTCGAACACCGCCCAGACCAGGAAGAAAACGCTGATGACAGGAGCGGCGGCAATTAGCAGACCGACGTTCGTCTCGGTGAGCTCGGCCCTCAGATTTGGTTGCTGCCCGGGCAGGACTACGTTTGTGCTGTCTCCCCCCCCGGCGTTCATATGTTACCCGGGTCGTTCCACATCCCAGAACAAGCAGCGTTCCGTACCGTCAAAGTTTATTCGAAGAGTCCTGGGCGTGGGCTTGAGCACGCTGGCAAGCGATTCCATCGACTCTCTCGTTCGATAGACCAGCGGCCAGTTGAGGACGTAGTCCAGAAGCCAGGTCGTGTCCGGGGTTTCGCGCAGATTCCCGACCAAGAGGCGGCCACCACTTCCGACTAGATCATACAGTCTCATGAGTAGTTTCTGAGCTACGTTGTCCGGGAGATAATCGAACAGCCCGGCACTATAAATAAGGTTAGCGCCGCTGAGTCGAGCAATCGAGGCTAATAGCTCGTCCGTTTCGGGTTTCATGAGCTGCCTAACAGATAGATGTAGGCATTCCACCTCCACTTCATCACCAAGACGTGGATTGGCTAGAATCGCAGCCGTGATCTTGTCGTTCGCGTAGGCCAGGGCCACCTCATCCTGATCCACGAGGACGAATTGGATCGGGGTCGGAGCCATAGTGCGGACGAACTCTTGGATTTCTACTGCAGGGCCCGATGCTATCGAAACTACTTTCTTCCGGCCTCGGGTTGTGGCCGCGACTTCCGCGATCACCGTTCCCATGGCGCGCTGTCGTGCGGGAACCGTCTTGACCATCGTGTAGTTGCGGGCGACCCGATAGAGGAATCGTTCGTACAGCGAACCCGCAAGATAGTCCGGTCCAGAACACAACAGCATCGTCTGGTAGTCCCCGGCATAGCCAGATGGTTTGTCGTGGGATCGGCTATGTAGAGGACAACCCTTAAGTAGTGGATAGAGGTGGCGTTCTGCGTAATGGCTCGCCAACTCGATCTGCTTGTGATCAAAGCCCTTGGACAGCTCGTAGAGCTCGGTGAAGATGCTTCTGTATTTCGGTGCCCATGAATCGTAGAACGCACGGATCAAGGCCGGTTCGCGTTCGAGACGCTCGGTGCCGAGCTGTGACAGCTCGTTCTCGCATGCGTCGAAATGGGAGCGAGCAGCCTGCAGCAGATGATGCACATCGGCGACGCGAGCCCGCCAGGCGTCGGGCAGAGAGGCCGCCGCCCGCATCGTCAAGTCAATAGCAACTGAGGCATCTGAATTCCGCAGGACGTTCCTGTAGCTGAGCTCCGAGACCTCGAACAATCCGGACGTTAGCCTGATGCCAACACGGCTTGTTGGCTCCCCGATCTGATAAATCACTTCACCAGCACCCGACCAAATCGACGTACCGTCATAGGTCAGGGTTAGGTCCGAAAGTGACGCCCCGGGAACACAAGCAGCGGACACAGACTCCAGCCCAAGTCCCGTGCTGGATACATCCAGGACTCTCGCGTCCCACGGTTCTCCCTCAAAAGTGAAGGACGCAACAATGGAGCCCGAAAGCTCACACGACTGCACGCGTCCAGGACGGAAGCGATGCATGGATTCTGCGCCCATGAAGTCTTTGTGCTTTAGCTGATTGGCTGCCGAACGAATAGACATATGCGAGCGAGGGTACCACAAATTGGTGTGCGTCCAGGCTGAACAGACGAAACCTGTACAGGAGACAAGTAGGTCTGCGGGAGATCAACTCGGGTGCCGCTGCGGTGACGGGCGAAGGAGTCTGTAGACCGTTGCCGGCTAGAAGCGAGCGCTCCTAGCGCTGCTGATACGGTACCAGCGTCAACCGATACAACGCGAGGGCTCCGACGTTGAAGCCCGCGGCAGACATTTTCAGATAGCGTATGTAGTTCTTGACAAGATCGGCATCCCTCGTAACTGCGACCGCCGTTTCGACGCGCTGCACGAGGCTTTCGGCCCACGCGCTGCAAGTTCTTGCGTAGTCCAGGCGGTCGTTACGCAGACTGACGATCTCGAGCGTGCCGTGCGCGGCTGCCACCAGTTCCTCCAGGAAGGGCAGATCACTATTCGGAAAGATACTCTCGTAGATGAATGAATCCAACTTGCCGCCCGGTAAGTTGCCGTAGCCGATGGTCTGCAAGCTCATCCGGCCCGTCGCTGACATCGCATTGCGACAGAAGCGAAAAAAAGAGGCGTATTTCTGAATTCGTTCCTCTCTAGTCATCCGGTGGTTGGCAAAGTGCTCGAGGGCACCGACGCTCACGATCGCATCGTAGGGAGTCGTCGGGGAGTGTTCTTCCCAGCTTTCCAGCAGGATCTGCGCGTCGGGCAAGCGCTCGGCGCAATGTTTCTTTTGCGTGGGACTTAGCGTAAGCCCGACAAGGTTTGCGCTTGGGGACAGGGCTCGAGCGGATCTGAGCAAAGCTCCCCAGCCACAACCTACATCCAAGATTTGCTGTGCGGTTTTGGCGTTGACGACGTCGAGGTGAAAGGCGTTCTTCTGGTGCTGCGCCGACTCCAAGTCGTTGACTCCATCCCAAAACGCGGCCGAGTAGTTCATTTCCGGGTCCAGCCATAGCCGATAGAAGTCGTCTCCAACGTCGTAATGGAATTCTATGTCGCGTTGTGTCGCTGCGCCTACGAACGGTGCCATTTCGCCCTCGCTATTCAGCCCCACCTGTTCCTTGGGGGTGGACTATAGTGCCCGGGTACGCCGAACATTAGCAAGCGGCACGGAGGTTCAGTGAGGGTTGAGCTCCAGGCAAGGCGTAAATCGAATTACTGGGGCATCGGCTGCCGAGTAGCTGTCGTCGCCGCAGCAGTCATGCGCGAGACAAACCCGCATGTGAATTGATTCGGCCTGCGGCCAACCTGCTGCCGTAGCCTAGTCGATCGCGCGATCGGCCTCAGCCGCCGCAGTAGTCGTAGCCGCCCGAGCCGCCGGACCCGCCGGCGCCGGAAGAGTCGCAGGTGGAGCCGGGTGTGCCGTCTGGATCGTTCTCCAGACATTCGACAACGCTTGCGCAGCGGTACGTGCATCGATCCGGAAGCCCTCCGACATTCAGACAAAGCCCACTTTCCGGGCAGTCGTCGTCATTCCGGCACGCTTCGTTAAGGCGGTCCTTGAGAGCGCGAACGGCTGGACAGGTTGCTAAGGTCTCGTTGATTCCGCAGTAGCTCTCCAGCGGATCACCGGACAAGCTCTCTCTGTCCGATATCCTGATCGCGTAGGGCTGCGCACATTCACCTGGCGCGAAGACTTTCAAACAGAATCCTGTCTCGACGTCTGGGAAGCGCTCGCCTACTGGATAGAACATCTCTACGCACCGATGCGCTTCCGAGGCGTTCCCATTCTCACCGCACTCGCTATCCGCGACGCACTCCTCGCAGGTCTCGCGACTCCCCACGTCCGTCCCCGTACACGCGAACGTCGCTGGGTCACAACTGGTTCCGTTGCAGTCGGCTCCTTCACTGCCCGGCGTGCATTCCACGCACGTGCCGGCTTCGCATCTCGAGAGCCCGTCGATGCCAATGCAATCGCTTTCGCCCTGGCAACCCTCACACACGTTTGTCTCCGTGTTGCAGCGCGCCGCGTCGGGGTCGTCGCACTCCGAGCTTGCGTTGCATTGGACGCAGTCGAAGGCGTCCGTCTTGCACACCGGTGTTTCGTCCTGGCAGTAGGCGTCCTGCTCGGCCGTGCACTCGACGCACTGGAAATCATCATTGCAGACGGGCATGTCTGGCGGGCAGAGGCCGCACACACCCGCCTCGACACCGCCGTCTTCAGGAATGACCGACTTTTCTTCCAAGACGCAGCTGGCCGCCAGCGTCAGAACACCAAGAAAGAAAGCGACCCACTTCATGTCTCTTTCCTTTTTCAAAAGCGGAGCCTCAAGTCAATGCCAGTTGGGCGGAAAGCGATTGCGGGTGCCAGGGCGCCCGTGGGCTCGGCCCTCTGCCGGCGCTTCTCGCCGACGACCCACCAGGCAATACCTCCGGCGATCGCCGCGGCCCCGATCGCTGACCAAGCAGCGACTGCCCCCGTATTGAGCTGTTGGGTGTCGTTTCTGATCCCAGCGGCCACTCCAACGGCAATGACGGCAGCTGCGCCCCCCGCGATCAAGATGATCGGCCCCGCCTTCCAAGCATGAGGATGAGCTGGCCCCGGAGCTGCGAGTGGCGCTGACACCCTCGCCGTCGCCTCCTTTGGCACTGCCGCTGCCCGGCGCGCCAACAGCGCATCGACCAAGTCCACGGCGGTTCCCGACAGGTCATCTGCGACCACCCCACTCGCATTGAGGTTCCTCCCCGACCTCTGCACGAGCGTCAGCGTGAGCTCCTCGCCACCGCTCTCCCGTGACCACATCGCTGGCACGATCGCAAACGCCGCGCCGGCCGCATCGAGTGCCTGCTCCGCGCACTCCGGGGTCTGACAGGCCACGACCGCTTGCCCCAACAATTCCTGCGACACGGATTCTCGATAACCCCGCGCATCGAGCGCACGCCGCACGGCACCCAGAACTCGCTCCCCATGCTGCACCCGAGCCGCCTCACTCCCCTGCACCGGCGCCACCAACACCGACCCCTGTGCTCCGACAGGCGCCGCCGCCATCACGACGACCCACGTGGCAACCACCGCCAACCTGTGCCCCCACGCGAACATCAGAACACTTTGCGAACCTGTACCACGGCGCCTTGCCCCGTCACGGAAACCGACGGCTCCGCTCGCAGCGGCCGAAACAGATACACCAGAGGGATCGTGAGTAGGGGCGCGGCACCGGCCAACGCCAACGCGAGGCGGCCCGCTTCCTGCCCACGCGCGACACACGCACGAACCGCCGCCTGGTCAGCAAGGTACGGCTCGGGGCAGCTCGTCATCGTGACCCCCTCGTAAATCGCATAACCGGCAAGCCCCAAGCCCACCGCACCGAGGGTCCACCCCCACCACGGCGTTCGCTCGTAGTCCGGCAACAGCAGCGGCATGGCGGCGCTTGCTGCTGCTCCCCCAAAGGCGGCGGTCGTCCACACTCCGATGCGAACATCGTTCCACCGCTGCGCCGCGTTCAAGGTGGCGGGCGCTTCGATGAATCGATCGCCGAGCTCACCGCGCCAGGCGTGAAGCCCAACGCTTGCCCCGATGCTTGCCACGCCCACTCCGAAGAGAGACCACCCCGCGATTCGTTGGTTACGGGGCCGCGGCACACCCTTCTTGGGCTCAGGTTCGGCTTCCGTCGCTGCTGCGGTTGCCGCTCCCGCGGCCGCGCCCGGTGCAAGCTCGGCTCGCCAGCTTGCACGGGCGATCGGATGCGGGCCTGTAAAATCCACCGAGCGCCCCTCGAACAAGGCATCGAGTGCCCGCCGCACGTCGTCCGACTCCGGCGCGCCATCACGCACTGCAAGCCACGCCGACGCGGCCTCGTATCCCTCGGCGCTAAGGTCGACGCGCACCACGCTCGAGCTGAGACCGCTCACCACCAACACGCTCGCGCCACCGAGAATGCTCGCCACCTGTTGGGCGAGGTCCATGCGCTTCCGCCATGCCGCCGGCGCGCCGTATTCAAAGTGAAGCACCGGACGCGTGTGGACGGCACGCTCGAGCGCCGCGTCAAACGCGAACACGTTCTCGCCGCTTGCGATGCCGACCCGGTGGATGCGACCACGATGCACCTCCTCACATTCGACCTGCAGTCGGTACGCCCCGACCGGCAACTCGATGCCCGACAGCGGCGTGCGCCCAAACTCCACGCCATTGATTCGCACCAAGCAATCTGGTGGCGTGCTCCGGACCTCTAACGTCCCCGGAGCTTCCGAGGCCATCTCCTTGTCGACTTCGGCCAAGAGCTCCCTGACCTCCGGCGTGTGTCGGAACGCAGTAGGCTCGACCCTCGGCACCAAGCGCCTGCACTCGCGCGCTTGTCGACGCGCCTCCGCGCCGTTCTTGGTCTCGACGTAGGCACGCACCATGAACAGGCACGTGTCGAGCACCTGTTGTGCTCGGGCCGCTTCACGATTGAGCTCGGCCGCTGCCCGGTTGGCCAAACGCTG
This sequence comes from uncultured bacterium, assembly GCA_937998345.1. Taxonomy (GTDB): domain Bacteria; phylum Myxococcota_A; class Polyangia; order Polyangiales; family Houyiibacteriaceae; genus SG8-38. The sequence continues at coordinate 8,533 of CALLDH010000172.1, forward strand.
CGCCGCCTTGAGCTCGCGCCTCGCCGCTTTGTAGTCCGCGCGCGCCAGATATCGCACCGCCGCGCGCGACCGCTCGACCCACAGATCGATGTCGCTCTGGCTGATTTGCGGAGCAGGTGCCGAACCGACGACTTCGAACCGCTCCGACGCACGATCGGCGCGCCAGACCGATTGGCCACGAACTACGAGCTCTTGGCGCAACGCCTCCGCGGACCTGTGAAGCCCCTCGACGCTAACCCCCTCGTCAGCGGTGTCGGAGGCCCCCCCACGCGCAGGCACCACCAACCAACGCGTGGATTCGGACAAAGCGCCCGCTTGGTCGCCCTCCGCCGACGCCGGGGCGGCGGTGAATGCAGCGAGCACTGCAGCAAGGACGCAACCAAGCCACCGCATGCTGATTCTTAGAGGCACCCGAGAAAGGTTAGGGCGGACTCCCCCCAAAGCGACGATTGCATCACTGCAATGGTCTGACCGCTCACCACAGCGTCGATGCGGTTTGGGAAGGGGGCGTCACCACGTTGCTCGACCTGCTTGACCGCGATGCCCGAGGGGCCTGCACCCACGACGACGATCTGCCTGTTGGCCACGACCACCCAGGAGCTCGAGGCTTCGTGGTACACGAGCCCCGTCGGACCATGCGCAGCATCGAGCAGCTGATCCTCGCTAACCGACGAATTGCACAACGGTCCGCCGGCACATTGGAGCGAGAGGGCGTGGAGCACCGACAGACCAATCTCATTCCCGGAGACCCATGCCACCCCCAAGCCGGGAGGGGCGATGCTCACGCTCGGAGACGCACCGCGGCCGATGTCGATCTCCTGCACCAGGCGGCCGTCGTCGAGTAAGAGGGCAGCTCGCAAGTTCTCATCATCGGGCCAGACGATGTACGGGCCGTCGCTGGCGAAGCCGTCAACGAAATCCAGGCCCGGCACCAATGTTGGCGCGCTGAGGAAGCCTCGGATGTTGCTCGGCCCGGTGGTGATTACGCCGAAGTCCAGTGACCCTAGCATGCCAACGACGCGTCGAACGGAAGCGTCGACCCGAGGGTAGAACGGCGGCGTGCTGAACGAGAGGATCCCCTGTTTGTCCCAGTCCTCGTGGAGCGTCTGCTTCTCGATGATGAAAGGGGCGAGTGAGTGGTCGACCTCGATCGCCATGGTGTCGGCCCGCCAGACGCCAAGCGACACCAACACCTCGCGACCAAAGCCATCGGATTCGAGGAAATCCAGGTTTGCTACGTGGTAAGGGGTCTGGTCGTCTAGCCCAGTCTTGAGGCCCCGCTCGTCATACGTCTCGGCGAAGATGCGCTCGCCCACGCGCCGAGTCACCACGAACCCGCCATCGACCGCCGCGACGCTCGCGAGGTCGTCGAACACCGGCTCCTCCTTCATAGACAGCACGCCTTCGTCCACAAGCCCATCGCAGTCGTTGTCTTCGCCGTCGCACGTTTCTTCGGGGCCGTTGTCCGCCGTGCCGTCGCAGTCGTTGTCCTTTCCGTCGCAAACCTCATCGCTCGGCCCGGCCGCGCCCTCACACACGATGCCCATCCCGTCGTCGGCGCAGACGTATTCACCCTCGACGCACTCGCCCGTCCCTTCGCCACAGGCCTCGCCGAGCTCCGGCCAGTCTTCATCCACCTCCGCGTCGCCGTCATTGTCCTTTCCGTCGCAGCGCTCGACACCGGGTTTGGGCGCCTCCGTCGTGACGCGCTCCACGTCCTGGCAGGTTCCGTCGACATTGCCCAGAGGCTCCGGGCAAGTCACCTCGCCGCAACCGAAGGCGGCGAGCAACCACAGGACGGCCGGGACTACCGTGGCAAATCGAAAGGAACGGGGCTGGATGCACCCCGGATGTGTTGGCAGGGATCGTGACATGTCGATGCAATGGTTATCGACGCTTCCGGCCACCG
>CALLDH010000173.1 GCA_937998345.1 uncultured bacterium
GGGCCGTCCCTTCCCGGCTTTGCAAGGCTGAGCACCACCGCCTCACCGCCGCCGAGCTCGAAGCGCTCGCCCCGCGCCATGTCCACATCCGCCAAGATGTGGGCTTCGCTCACGGCGCCGCTCTCCGGCTGCGCGCAGACCCTCGAAGCGCCCTCGGCGCCACCGCATGGAAGGCCCGCTGCATCTGCACGCCATCGCGAAACCGTTTACGCTCGTGCACTTCGATCGAGCGGCGAAGGAAGCCGACGAAATCCCGGCTGACCGTGCGGCGAAGCCGATCCGCACCCGGTAGCGGCCAATCAAACGGCCAGGCTGGCAACTCTCCGGCAAACATTCGGTAGATCAGCAACCCCATCGAGAATACGTCAGAGCGAAAAGACGGCTTTCCCATGGCCTGCTCGGGAGCGATGTAGCCGACGGTGCCTTGCCCCGAGCCCATGATCGTTCGAGTCCGGAGGGCGACTTTCGCAATGCCGAAATCGGCCAAGCGAGCATGGCCTTCAGGAAAGAGGATCACGTTGTCTGGCTTGATGTCGCAGTGAATGACCCGCACCTCATGGGCGTATGCAAGCGCGTCGAGCAACTGCTCGGTGTACGACAACGCGGTCTTCGGGCCGAGGCGATACCGCAAGCGGTCGGTGAGGGTCTGCTCACCGAGCGGAGTCGCGATTACGAAGTAGCCGTCGATCATCATGGCGTTGCGGAGCGGGAGGATGTTCTCATGCTCGAGCCGCGCCGTCAGCCGCACCTCACGATGGATCGCGCTCAGAGAATCTTTGTCGAGTTGATCGAAATGAGGAACCTTGAGCGCGACGGTGATCCCTTCGATCGTGTCGTAGGCCTCATAGACGGTTGCAAACGCCCCCGCCCCGATGCGGCGCCGGATGCGGTATTTGCCGAGCATCCGCCGGGCTTTGAGGGTGGATAACGGGCGCGAGTTGCTCGCGACTTGAAGAACGTGCGGTTTCATCGGGTCGAGGTTCAGAACGTCTTACGGATTGCCTTGAGGAGCGCAACCCCTCCTGCCCCCATCTCTTTGGAGACGCGGTCGGCGACACCCTTCTGCGCCGCCTTGAACGGGGCCAGCTCCTCCGGCGATGGATCGTAGATGTCGTACCCATACCGCTTCAGGTTCTTCAACAAGACGGGCTCGACCTTGCGGACCGAGCTTCGCCCCCAGACGGTCATGTCGTGAGATATGGTCGTGATGATTGCCTGGATGTCCTTCGGAAGGGTATCGAACCACTTCTTGGAGTAGGTGAGGAGCGCGGGCTGGTAGCAGTGGCGGCTGAGGAAGAGGTTGCGCTCCCCGTCCTTGAGCCCCTGATACCAGCTCCCGGCCATAGCGAAGAGCGGCGTGTTGTCGAACCCGTCGACGACCCCGGTCTGCACGCTCATCAAGGTGTTGCCATTGTCGATCGGGACCGGACTTGCGCCGAAGGCCTCGTAGGTCTCGACGTGCACCAACGACTCCTGGGAACGGAATCGAATGCCCTTCATGTCACTGGGCTTACGAATCTTTTGCCGGCTGAAGTACGACCGATACCCGTTCTCCGACCAGATTCCAAAGACCAGCCCACGGTTCGAAAGGACCTTCCTCACCTGCTTGAGGACCTCGGGGTTGTCGAGCGCCTTGTCGGCCTGCTCAAAGCTCTCAAACAAATAGGGGGTCTCGATCACGTTCACCTCGCGCACGATCGAGCTCATTCCGCCGACCGAGCCGGCAAATGCTTGCATGCTCCCCATCTGAACGCGGCGCGCCAAGGAGCGCTCGTTCCCCCGCCCGAGCCGGAGCTTCACTTTGAGGCGACCATTGGTCCGCTCTTGAACCTCGGCCTTGTAGCGCTGGAGCTGGTCGGCCCAGGGACTTCCCTTGGGAGCAACGGTGCCGACCTCCATGAGGAATTCAGGATCCTCCGCAACCGCAGGCCCGACGACCGCCAGAGAAAGAGCGAGCAACGCTCCGATGAAGAAGACAGGTTTTTGCATTGGGGTCTTTCTAGTCAGTTGGTCGCGGGAAATAAAGGGTGAAAGGGTCATTGGCGGGCTCGCGAGGGTTGGGAGGCCTCGGAGGACGGAGCGGCCCCGGACGCGTACATGCCTTCGATGATCGCCTTGTACTTGTCGTTGATGACGTTGCGCTTGACCTTCATGGTCGGCGTGAGCTCACCGCCTTCGACGCTCAGCATGTGGGGGAGCACCTCGAACTTCTTAATCGTTTGGTAGCGAGCCACCTTGCTGTTGCAGTCCGACTCGACGTGGTCAGCCAAGAAGGCACGAACTTTTTCGTTGCCGGCGATTTCGGCCAGAGGCGCGACCGGCACGCCAGCAGCCTGGCACAAATCAGGAATCGCTTCTTCTTCGAGGGCCAGAATCGCGCAGAGATAGGGCTGGCGATCGCCAACCACGACCGCCTGGCCGACGCCTGGAATTCCCTGCAAGTGATTCTCCATCTCAGCAGGTGCGACGTTCTTGCCGCCCGCCGTAATCAACAGGTCCTTCTTGCGCCCGGTGATGCTGAGAAAACCGTCCTCGTCCAGAGCCCCAAGGTCGCCCGTGCACAACCAGCCGTCGTCGGTATAGAGGTCAGCACTCTGCTCGGGCATGTACAGATAGCCACGAACCATGTTCGGCCCTCGCAAGAGGATTTCGTCGTCATCCGCAATGCGAATCTCGACTCCGGGCAGCGCTCGCCCCACGGTGCCAAATCGGGGCATCCCGAGCGGCTGTGCGGTCGCCAGGCCCGTGGTCTCGGTCATGCCGAAGCCCTCGAGAATGGGAACACCAATCGAGGCAAAGAACTCCAACGTAGAGAACGCGGCCGGCGCCGCCCCCGACCCTGCGCCAACCAGCTCATCGAGTCCGATGGCGCTCTTGATCTTGGAAATGACGAGTTTGTTCGCAAGCCGGCGCTGGAACGTGTTGACCTCTTGGCCCGTCTCAACCGTACTCCTCAAGCTCTCGAGCTCGACGCGCCGCGCCCAATCCATGAGCTTCGCTTTGACCCCCGTGGCAGACAGAAGGTTCGCCGTGAGCGCCGCCTCGAACTTCTCCCACACGCGCGGCACGGCGAAGAAGATGTTCGGACGCGCGGCAACCAGATGGTCCTTGATCTTCGCTAGGTCCGCACAGAAGTAGGTTTCGTTCGCGGCGTGGAGCCCCATGAAGTTGGTCATCATCTGCTCGGCCACATGGCATAACGGCAGGTAACTGACATAGCGGCTCGGGTCGATCTCGATGAGCTGCGGATAGGTCTCGATGAGGGCCTGCCCCATCGCGCCGATGCCGCGGTGTGTGCACATAGCCCCCTTGGGAACGCCCGTCGTCCCCGATGTGTAGATGAGGAGCGCGAGGTCGTCGGGTTGGACCGCGGCCATTCGCCGTTCGAGCTCGCCATCGGGCGCGGCACTGCCACGGCTGATGACGTCAGCCAGCGAGATGACGATGTCACGCTCGCTGTCGATCGGATCCATCGTGACGATGTGCTCGAGCTCGATCAAGCCCCGGTCGAGCGCGGCGAGATACTTGTCGAGCTGCTCCTGGCGGTCGCAAATCGCAACCTTGGCGCGGCAGTGTTTGACGATATACCCGACCTGGTCGACGGTGTTGGTGACGTAGATTGGCGCTGGGACCGCCGCTGCGGCGCTGATGCCCATTTGGGAAATCACCCAGTCGCGGCGATTGTTGCCGATCAGCGACACACCGTCGCCGGGCTGGACGCCGAGCGAAATGAGACCCTTGGCGAGGTCGCGTGCGTTCTGCCAGTACTCAGCCCAGGTCGTCGAAACCCATGTGCCGTCAGGGCCCATCTCGACGAGCGCCTTGCGGTCTGGCCGTTCGGCCGCCAATCGCGCGACAAGTCCTGGTAGCGTCATCGGCTCGGTCATGGCTGCCTCCACTGAAAGTCCCGACCCTACCGGAATTCCCTTGGTCCGTCTGCAGCGAAAAAGGGCTGGCAACGGCCGGCGTTCGCCCCCATCCTCGTGGCCTTTGGAGGAAGGAGCGACGGCGATGGGTGAAGCGATTCGAGGCTCTTGTGTGTGCGGCGCCGTTGGCTTCCGTATCGAAGGCCCGTTCCGGGGTTTTCAGTATTGCCATTGCAGCCGGTGCCGGAAGAAGACCGGCTCCTCCAATGTGGCCAATATCTTCGTTCCAGTGAGCCAGTTCGGCTGGGAGCGTGGGGAGAGCAAGGTCAAACGCTTCGAGCTGCCTACGGCGAAATATTGGAGCACAGCGTTCTGCACGGACTGCGGCTCGGCGATGCCGTGGCTGACCAAAAACGGAAAGGTGATGGTCGTCGGCGCCGGGGGTCTGGACGACGACCCGGGGCTCACGCCGGCGTTCAGCGTGTTCTTTGGCTCGCGGGCGCCCTGGTATGTGCACGTCTCGGATCTCGAAATGCACGAGACGGTTCCACCATCCTAGGCTAGTCTCGCAATAAGTGCCGGTGGAGGTTTCATGATTCGGGGTGTGTCTGCTGGGTTGCTGGTATTTGCGTTGGCGTGCAAGTCGTCGAGTCCGGAACCGATTGACCCACTTGCGACCGAGTACTGCGTGGTCGCAGCCTGCTCTGAGTCGCCGAACTGTGAGCGGCTGATCACGCAAACCCTGAACGTCGTCTGCCCGGACCAAACGCGTGCCTATTACGCCTGTGTCACTGAGGCCAGTTGCGATGCCGGAGCTTGCGAAACCGAGTGGGCCTCGCGAAACCGTTGCTTGGGGACGGCGCCCAGAGACGACGTACGCGTGCGCATCCTAAGCGTGCGTGTCTTCGACGACAGGTGCTCGGCGAACATCGGCTACCGCGGCACCGGGCCGACTCGGGAGGGCCATCCGTTTCCTGAAAACTCGATCTCTTCTTTCTTGGCGGCCATCAACGAAGGTGCGGACGGCGTCGAGCTCGACGCGGCGATCACGCTCGACGGCCAGATCATCGTGATGCACGACGATACGCTGGATCGCACCACGGGCTCGAATGACCCAGACGTTAACTGCGCGGGTTGCGTGAGCGCAATGACGCTCGACGATATCCGCGCGTGCAGGCTACTCGATGGTGCGGGGAACGTCACGGACGAGCGGCCGCCCACACTGCTCGAGGTCTACAACGCAATTGGCGGCACCGCGCTCATCAATGTCGAGTTGAACGTGTTCGAGCCCCCCTGCCTGACCGACACGACCGGGCCGGAGCAGCTCGTGCCAGCGGTCCTCGAAGAGGTCACCCGTATTGGTGGTGAAGCTCGAACCATTTTCTCGTCCCTCGATCCAGCGGCCGCCGCCCTCATTAAGACCGAACGGCCAGGGTACTACTCTGCGATCGTGTCCGATGACACGGGGGAGGCCGAGGTAGAGCAGGCCATCACGCTGAAACAAGACGCGATCCATCCTGGCCCCTCGGTGTCGGCGGACATCGTTATGAGCGCCCGCGATGCAGGCTTACAGGTCAACGTATTGGTAGTGGATACCGCCGAGCTGACAGACGAGCAGATCGCGGACTTGATGGAGGAGCAGATCGCCAAGGGCTCTACGGCGATCATCGCCGACGAGCCGGCGATACTGGCCGACGTGCTCGCGGCTCACCCCCCCCCGTGTCCCTAAGTCGCTACCCAGGCTTCCGTTTCGGTCCAAAGCCGCTCCGCGACCTCCGTATCCTCGACGTCCTTGCCGGCCTCGGCAGGATGGCATGCCTCGTAGTAGAGACCTCCAGCCAGCCGGGGGTACGTCGCACAGTGAATCTGGGTCTGGGCGCCCTCTTCGGGTGTCTTGAGGAAAAAGGCTTCGACGGGTGACAGCGCATTGCGGGCCTTCTCGATCATGCCCGTCCCTTCGAGCCCCTTGTCGGCCACGCGGGTGAAGACCGAACCTGGGTGCAGACAATAGGCCTGCACGTGGGACTCCTCAGCGTAGCGACGCTGAAGCTCCCGGGTCATATGCATGAGGGCAAGCTTGGAGTTGCCATAGGCTGCCCAGGAATCGTACGGCCTCGTTCTTCCAAACAGGTCGTCATTCGATCCCTTCACGTGCAGGTGTGAGACCACGTTGACGACCCGTGCATCGCCGGTCGCCTGGCCTGTCTTCTCGAGTAGCGGAAGCAACAGATGCGTGAGATGCGCGCTGCCCAGATAGTTCGTCCGCCACTGAATCTCGAAACCGTCGTCGGTGAGGCGGGGCTCTGTCCAACGCGACAACAAGTCCAAATGAATGCCGGCATTGTTGATGAGCACATCGAGCCTGTCCCCGTGGTTTTCGACAAACCATCGAACGAAGCTGGCGACTGAATCGCTGTACGAAAGGTCGAGCGCCTGCCCCTCGACTCTCTGGCACGCTTCGGCGTACTGCAATCGCGCCCGCAGCGCATCGGCGGCAGCGTCGGGGTTCGAGCGCGTCGTGATCACGACCGAAGCTCCCCACGAGGCCAGGGTCCGAGCCGTCTCGAACCCGAGAGAACCCGGACTGGCCCCGGTGACGATCATCGTCTTGCCGGTGACGTCGACCGGCTCAGCGTACGCTGTCCGGACGAAGCGGGCGCGGATGAAGTCGTGAACGCTCATGAGCGAACATCTAGCACACGAGGCTCGGCCAAGGCGTCGCCGCTTCGATCTCGAGTGCCAGCTCGAGAAGCGTTCGTTCGTCACCCAGTGCCGAGGCGAACTGGACGCCAAGAGGGAGCCCCTCTTTGCTTCGGCCCAAGGGTAGCGACATGGCCGGGCCACCTGACACGTTCTGCGTCGGTGTGAACGGGATGAACCACTTCGTACGCTCGAGCAACGTGTCGAACGGAACTTCTGGCCCGATGTAACCGTGCTCCGGCGGCGGCATGGTCACGGTAGGGTTCATGAGGACGTCGTAGTCGTCGAAGCCACGAGCATACTGACGAGCAAACCTCCTCAAACGCAAAACCGCCGTGGGAGCCCCGCTCGCGTTCTCCTTGAAGTAGCACGCGAGCCCCTCAGTGAACTCCTCGACCTTGCTCCTGTCGAAGTCCGGGTCGACGAGCCGCCTACCGAACCTGGTGGCGGCGAAACCCAGCATCGCCCAGTACAAGAAGAAGTCTTCGAGAAAGCCATCATCGAACGGGCGCGGCACTTCTTCCACTGAATGACCGAGGGCTTCGCAGAGTTTGGCCGCGTCGGCTACGGCCGCGACGCAATCGGGGTGACAGGGCGTGTCCTCATCGAGCTCCGTGAAAAACCCTATTCGCAAACGCCTACCGGGTTGTGTCACCGAACCGATCTCAGGCAGCTTCGGATTTCGGTAGTACTGCTCGGCGGCGTGGAAGAAGGACGCAGTGTCTCGCACGCTGCGGCTCAGCATCCCCTGGTGAACGATCTTCACCGGGAAAAGCTCCGAGCCCTCCATTGCGACGAGTCGACCGCGAGACGGTTTCAGCCCCACCAAACCACAGCAAGACGCAGGAATTCGAATCGACCCTCCCCCATCGTTGCCATGCGCAATCGGCACGACCCCTGCCGCGACTAGCGCAGCGGAGCCGCCCGAGGACCCGCCCGGAGAAAACCCCCGCTTCCAGGGATTATGGGTGGGCCCATAGGCTAGCGCTTCGGTGGTTCCGGTGAGACCGAACTCGGGCATGGTGGTCTTTCCGAGGTTGATCAGACCGAGCGAGAGAAACTGCTTGGCGAAGGGAGAGCTCTTTTCGGCAGGCTTTCTCGGTATTCCTCGCGATCCGTGCAAGGCGGGGGACCCGGCAACGGGCTCGTTGTCCTTGATGAATGACGGCACACCGGCGAAAATTCCTGCGCACGGGTGCTGCACCTGCTGACGCGCGGACTCGAACAAGGGCGTGGCGATCGCGTTGAGCAACGGATTCACCCGCTCTGCACGCGCGATGGCAGCGTCGACGGCCTCGCTGGCCTGGATCTCACCGGTCCGGATGAGCCGTGCAACCTCGACGGCGTCGGATGTGCCGAGGACATCGTCACACACCGCCGTCACCGCATTCGTTTCCGTCACACAGTCGGCTCGCACACATAACGAATATCACATAGCCTCGCCGCATGGCATCTGGTTCTACCAAGGCGATTGTCGCGGCCTTGTTCGCGAATCTCGGTATCGCGATCGCGAAGTTCGTCGGCTATGCGTTCACCTCGTCCTCATCGATGCTGGCCGAGGCGATTCACTCGGTCGCCGATACGGCGAACCAGGCGCTCTTACTCCTGGGAAGCCGACAGGCCGCAAGGGATGCAACGCCCGACCACCCGTTCGGGTTCGGGCGGGAGCGCTACTTTTGGTCGTTCATCGTTGCGCTCGTCCTTTTCACGCTTGGCGGGCTCTTCGCCATCTATGAGGGGTGGCACAAGCTGGGCGAGGGGAGCCATGAAGTCTCCAACGTCCAATGGGCCATCGGCATTCTAGTCCTCGGCATCTTCCTGGAAGGCTATTCCTTCCGCACGGCAGTGAAAGCATCGCGCCCGCTCAAGCGGAGAGCCACCTGGTGGGAGTTCATTCGTCATTCGCGCACCCCGGAGCTGCCGGTCGTGCTGCTGGAAGACTTCGGAGCGCTCACGGGTCTCACTCTTGCACTCACGGGGATATCGGTCGCCGCCGTCACCGGTGACTCTCGCTGGGATGCTTACGGAACCATCGCCATCGGCGTGCTTCTGGTGGTGATCGCCACAGTGCTGGTCTTCGAAATGAAGAGCCTCTTGATCGGTGAGTCGGCACTTGCGCCGATGCGAAGAGCGATCCTCGAGGCCATCGAGGGGACCGAAGACGTGGGCGGCGTGCTCCACATGCGCACCCAGCACATTGGGCCGGACGAGCTCCTGGTCGCGGCCAAGATTCAACTCCGGCCTGGTCTCGACACGGCGGGTGTGGCCGCCACGATCAATCGAGCCGAACGCCGCGTCCGCGAGGCGGTCACGATCGAATGCATGATCTACCTCGAGCCCGACGTGTTCGATCCCGAGCACCCCGACCTCCCAGGAGGCTGAGAGGCCGGCTACCAGTCGATGATCGCGGCACCCCAGGTGAAGCCAGAGCCGAACGCCACGGTCGCGATCTTCATGCCCCGCTCGAGCCGGCCTTCGCCCTGCGCTTCGGCAAGCATGATCGGAATGGTGGCAGCGGTGGTATTGCCGTAGCGTTCGATGTTGTGAAAGAGCTTGTCGTCGGGCAGCCCCAGCTTCTTGGCGACGTACTGATTGATCCTCAGGTTCGCTTGATGGAAGAAAAACAGATCGACGTCGTCCAGCGTCAGTCTCTGCTTTTGGAACTCCTTCATCAGCGCGCCGATCATGCGCTCGACGGCGTTCTTGAAGACGAGCCGCCCCTCCATGTGGGCCCACATGAAGCCGGGCTCGACCTGGCCAACGCCCTCCTCGTTGGCAGGAATGAACGGACGCTTGCTGATGTCCCACACTTTCTGAGAGAGCGCGTCGGCATGACGCCCATCGGCGCCAAGGTGCCAACTCCGAACACCGCGGTCCTCGTCCGTCGCGCTGACGATCACCGCGCCCGCACCGTCGCCGAACAACGAGGCGACGTCCCGCCCGCTGGTCGAGAGGTCGAGCGCCGCGGAATGGACCTCGGCGCCAACTACTACGACGTTGTCGACAGCGCCGCACTGCACCATGGACGTGGCAGTCGCAAGCCCATACAGGAAGCCCGAGCATTGGTTTCGAACGTCGAGACACCCGACGAAATGGTTCACATCGTCATCGGTTAGCCCAAGCTTGGTCTGTAGGTAGACACCCGACCCCGGAAAACAGTGATCGGGGGAAAGAGTCGCAAAGATGATCATCCCGATGTCGGTCTTCGCGAGCCCGGCCCTCTGCAGCGCCATCTCTACGGCGGGAAGGGCTAGGTCGGAGGTGCCAACACCCTCGGCCGCGAATCGCCTCGCCTCGATGCCGGTGCGCTGCACGATCCATTCGTCGGTTGTGTCCACCCCGTAGCGCGTCGCCAGCTCCTCGTTGGTGACGATGTCGTCGGGGACGTAGAAGCCAGTTCCGGATATGCATGCGTTCGGCAAGGGTCCTCCAGGGCGTCTCGCCAGGGAGTATGCCACCAAACACCGCGCGCCGCGTGACAAATTCCGAGCAGTCGACGGCGCGATGGAGGTCTGACACGATTTGCGCTCCTGCAGTGAAGCTCAAGTACATCCCGAATCTGATTTGCATCGCGCGCATCATTCTGGTGGCGCCGATTGTTTGGGCCCTACGGGAGCAACGCTACGGGCTCGCCCTAGCTCTGATCTTGATCGCCGGGCTCTCTGACGCCTTGGACGGCTACCTGGCGAGGCGTTTCGACTGGCGCACGCGCCTCGGCGGCCTCCTCGACCCGGCGGCCGACAAGCTGTTGATGTTCGCGGCCTTCGTGACTTTGGCCTGGATTGGCTTGGTGCCGGTCTGGTTCTCAGCAGTCGTCGTGGGCCGGGACATCCTCATCATCAGCGGCACGATCATCTACCAGCTAACGGTGGCCCCCATTCACGGTGAGCCTACCGGCGCAAGCAAACTAAACACCGTCTTCCAGATCCTGTTCATTCTTCTCGCCATCACCCACGCCTGGCTAGGTCAGCCGCACATCATCGTCCTACGAATGCTCGGTGTCGCAATCCTAACGACGATCGCAATCAGCACGGTCCAATACGTAACAACCGGATTCACGCGACGACGAGAACAGAGGAGTACGTAAACTGCATCACCGGAGACCGGCTCCCGACGCACGTGCTCGCGAGCGAACCGGGGCACGGCGGGACACGACACGGGAACCCTGCGGACGGGTCGGCTTGCAAAGGTGGCCGGAGGGGCTTGAGGCCTGAGGCCACGCAAGCCTCCCCTCGGAGCTCGCGCCCAATCGGCGGTGGTTGCTGTCGTGCCGAT
>CALLDH010000174.1 GCA_937998345.1 uncultured bacterium
ATCCGAATGGAAGTGGGTGAGCAGCACCGCCGCGATCTTCCCCTGCGGCAGCCGCATGCGCGAAAGCACGCGCGACGAGCCTGCGCCGACGTCAACGATATAGACACGCTCGCCGGCGATCACCGCCGTGCACGGTCCCGATCGCTTCGGATCCGGCAGCGGCGAGCCGGCGCCGCAAAGCGCCACGTGGAGCCCGTCGGGAAGCTCATCCAGTAGGCTCGAGGCCATGTTGCGCTCCACCACCCGCTCCACCAGCCGCAAGGTGATGGTCTTGCGCAGCGCGTAGCCCGTCGCTGCCAGAACGACCAGGAGACCGAGCATGCCGAGTCCGAATCGCTTCATTCGTTCTCCCTTCCTCGAGCGAAGAAAGCCATCTCTATCCTCATAACCTGATTCGGGACAACAGCGGATTGTCGCCGATAGCAACAACCGAAAGAATCGAGACCCGGCTCTCGGTGCCCTGAGGGTGCCGTGGCGAAGTGAAATCAGATGACATGAAGTGACGAACCGTGAACACGGCGATGCGAGCAAGTCCCGGTCTTGTTTGATGTTTCCGTGTGATTCCAGTGTGTTGCGATGGCGTGCGAAAACCGGGTTCCTGGACTCATAACCCGAAGGTCGTCGGTTCAAATCCGGCTTTGCCCTGGGCACGGTTTTGGGGTGCCGGGCTTATCGGTCGGACGGTTGACGTCGTTGCGTGATATTCTGACTTTCTGGTCAATGTCGGTCGGATCTCTTCGGTCCGTCTACGCGGTGGAGCTCGAAGGTGAACGAATCGTTCTCCCCGGCGAACGCGAGGCCCATTTGGCGGCGCTCGCGGACGTCGGTACCGATGATGCCTGCAGCATCGCCGCGCTCTTCGACACCTATGACCAGGGCTACCGCGAGATCCTGGCCGTGCCCATCTCGCTGCGCGTTCGCGACTTGCTGCGGATGCCGATGAAGACCCCGCTGCTGTTTGCCAAGCGCAAGGCCACGCTCGCGAAGGTGGTCGACGCGCACATTCGAGATCCGAAGGTACGCGCCTTGCACACGGCCCTCTGGCCGTACATCGGGCTGCCCACCTCGCAGATGGCCTTCCTGCCCTACGGCGCGATGATGGCCAGCTACGTGGGCGAGGGTGCGTTCTACTGCCGCGGCGGCTTCCAGACACTTGCTGACGCGATTGCCGACGGACTGACGCGCCATGGTGGCGAGCTGCTACTCGGCACCAAGGCATCTAAGGTGGGGGTGAGCGACCGTCGTGTGACCGGGGTCGAGCTCGAAACCGGTCAATGGATCGAAGCGGCTACCGTGATATCGGAGGGCGACGTGCGCGACACCTTCGACGAGCTAATCGACGCGCAGGAGGTACCCAAGCGATATCTTCGCAAGCTCCGCCGGCAAACCCCCTCCATGTCGGCCTGCCTGCTCCACCTGGGGACCGACCTCGACGCCCCATCCCTGGTCGAGGCGCAGATCACGATCGTCGCGCCGTACTCTTCCGAGGAGAGCTACGGACGTTCGGTTCGAGGCTCGATCGGCGGTGTCAGCGTCACCGTGCCAACGTTGACGGATCCAGGCCGCGCCCCTGCCGGCGAGCATACAGTCGTCGTCTCCGCGGCCGTGCCCATCGAGTGCGGCGAGCGCCCCGGCTGGGACGACCGAAAGGTCGCGGACGAGATGCTTGCCATGGCGGAAAGGGCCCTGCCGGGGCTTTCGAATCATGTCACGTTCGCCGCCAACGTCGATCACTCGGGAGATCTCCAACCCCGCTACCTCGGCCCGATCTACGGTTGGGCGGTCGAGCCGAAACAGGCGGCAGCCTATCGCCTGCCGCATGAGACGCCGTTTGTCGGGCTATGGCTCTGCGGGCATTGGACACAGCCCGCAGGCGGCATCTGGAGCGTGGTCGCATCCGGAATTCAGGCCGCAAGGCTCGTGCTCGACCGAAGCGTTCATGGCGGTCTGATGCCGTTGGCGCTCTGAAGAAACCACCACAGCTCCACTATCGCCGCGGTGTCGTGCTCGCAGCTGAGTCGGGAGCGTCTCTACTCAGACCTCGCGGACCGGAAGACGTGAACCTCCACGGGAACATTCTCGCCCCTCGCTTGCCGCACAAGGGACTGCATCTCTTCGACGAAGGTCGGGCTCACCTCGCTATCGCTCGTCAGAAGGACACCGATTCCGCGTTCCGGTTCGACGCTGGAACGCGCCAAGGTGACGATCTCGATGCCCGGATGATCGGCGAGGTGGGTCTTCACCGCCTCTCGAACCACTGGGGAGACCGGATAGCTCAACGGCCGGTCTTGCCCCTTCTGCTTCTCCTCCAGCATGTTCAGGAAAAGGGGCGCCGTAAGGAGCACCGCGCCCATCATCAGCAGAATGACCGCTCGACGGGCCCACGCTGGACCTTCCTCTTCTGCTTTCGGCGCACGCACACCGAGCATGCGAAACACGAGCCCGGCGCCCAAGGTGATCGCAACGAGGTTGGTCATCAACAGAATGCCCGCGTTCCCCGCAATGAGCGGATGCCCCGTAGTGAGCGCAAGCCCCACGACGGCCAAAGGAGGTACCAACGCGGCCGCGATCGCGACCCCCGCCAACGTCGAGGCGACGTTCGGGCGCCCTTGCGCGTATGCGGCGACCATACCCGACGCGAGAGCGATCCCGAGGTCGAGAAGGTCGGGGTTGCCGCGTGCTTCGATCTCAAGCGAGGGCTCGTACCCTGGGTTCAGACCGCCGACGGCGAGGGACACGAGCAAACCGATCCCCACACCAAGGCCAATGGCAATCGAGGCGTTGCGAAAGAGCTGCAAGTTTCCCTGAACGACCGCCAGTCCCGCACCCAGCAGTGGACCCATGAGTGGCGCAACGAGCATCGCGCCAATGACGACTGCCGTAGAACCTTGCATGAGCCCGAGGGATGCGAGAACCGCCGCCAGCGCCATCATCATGACGAAGTCGACGTCGGCCGCGCTCGACTTGCTGACTCGTTCTGCGAGCGCGACGCGGTCTTCTCGCTCCAGCAACGGAAACCTGAGGTACCGACGAATCAAACCGGGCTCAATTGTGGATCGGACATCTTCGTTCATGTCCGGAAGAATACACCAGGCTACCGACTCATCGGCGTCGTAAGGCTGCCAGCGCTAGTGCTTGCGAACCCCGATGAACTGGAAGGTGAGGGCAAAGGTCGCGCCGTCGTGCCCCACGATGGATTGGCGGCCTAACCGCGTTGAAGAAGCGGACGCAAAGGGCTAGACCGCGACTGGTTTGACTGTTCAAAAAGGCACGGAAAAGCACGCTGTCGTGATGGCAATATTCGCGGTGTCCGCAGCGGCCCTCTCCCTCCCGGCTGGCGCATCGGCCCAGGACGCTCAGCCGATCGAGCAACCGCCCGAGCCGCCGCCACTGATCGCGAGAACGCCCGCCGAAATAGGGGATGAGACGGGTGAAGTCGGGCTCCCCGGGGGCTTCTTCATCGAGTTCGGGGACAACAACGATTGGATTCAGTTCAAGGCTGGCGAGTGGCTCAAGGGCGAGCTGAAGTGGATGCGACAGAAGGAGGTCCAGTTCAGGAGCAAGAAGCTCAAGCTCATGACTTTCAACTGGAAGGACATCGTTCAGCTCCAAGCTCGCAAGACCAAGACGTTCGTGTTCGAAGGGAAAGTCGTAGAGACGGGGAGAGCCATGGTCACCCGAGAGGAGGTCATCATCGAGACCGCCAACGGCGTGAAGACCTATCCTCGCGACCAACTCGTCTCGATCCTTCGCGGAGAGCCGAGGGAGCGCAATTATTGGTCGACCCGCATCCGAGCCGGACTGTCCGGCGCGGCCGGCAACAGCCGCAACCTCTCACTCAACGCTTTCTGGAGCTTGATGCGCGCCGATCAGCGAACGCGCTCCTTGGTCAGCTACGAAGGCGCGTTCGGGTACGCAGCGAAGGAAGAAACCGTCAATCGACACATCGGAGACGCCGAGATGACGGTCTACGTAACGAGGCGCCTCTACGTCAACGCCTTGGTCGCGCAGTTCCTAAACGACAGGCTCCAGAACCTTAGGCTCCGCGCGACGCCTTCGGCGGGCGTGGGCGTGCATCTCTTTGATACGCGCAAGGTCGAGTGGAATCTGGATGGTGGCCCCGGCTACCAGTACACGAACCTACTCAG
>CALLDH010000175.1 GCA_937998345.1 uncultured bacterium
CTCATGCTGGTGACGGCCTTGAACCCGTTGATCGGTTACGACAATGCAGCCAAGGTGGCCAAGCACGCGTACAAGAGCAACACCACCCTACGCGAGGCCGCGATCGAGCTCGGATTGCTGACCGGTGAGCAATTCGACGACGCGATCACTCCGGAAGACATGGTGGGTCCTCTCAAGGTATGAGCATCGAGATCAAGCAACACCAGCCCGGCAAGGACCTGAAGGACTTCATTCAGGTTGCCTTCGAGGTGTATCGGGACGACCCGGCCTGGGTGCCGCCGCTGCACATGGAGATCACCGATCGGCTCACGCCAGAGAAGAACCCGTTCTTCGAGCATGCCGAGGTCGCGTTGTTCACGGCATGGAAGGATGGGAAGGCGGTCGGCCGAATCTCGGCGCAGATCGACCACGAGCATCTTCGCATCCACGAGGATAACGCCGGGTTCTTTGGCTTCTTCGACACGGTGGACGACCAAGAGGTCGCATCGGCGTTGATCGCCGCGGCGGAGGACTGGCTTGCGAGCCGCGGAATGACCGTCATGCGTGGGCCCTTCTCGCTATCGATCAACGAGGAAACCGGGTTGCTCGTCGAAGGGTTTGACTCGCCCCCAACGATCATGTCGCCACATCACCGCTCGTATCAGGGAGCGCTTGCCGAGGCGGCAGGCCTGCAGAAGGTGAAGGACTGCTACGGGTGGAAACACCAAGTGGTACCGGCGCCCGCGCGCGCCCAGAGGGCTTGGGAGGCCATCACGAGCCTGCCCGAGGTTCGGTTCCGGTCGGTAAGCCCGCGCAACCTCAAGAAGGAAGTGCGGGACATCCTCGATGTCTTCAACGACGCCTGGCAACACAATTGGGGCTTCGTTCCTGCCACCGACGCGGAGGCCAAGAAGATGGCGGCCGACCTACTGCTCATCCTCGACAAGGAGCTCTCGTTTTTTGCCGAGATCGACGGGCAGCCGGTCGCGATCTGCGTGTGTCTCCCCAACCTCAACGAAGTGATCTTCGACTTCGGGGGGAAGTTGAACCCCGTGACCGTCGGGAAGCTGATTTGGCGATTGAAGATTCGCGGACCGAAGTCAGCTCGCCTGATGCTGCTCGGCATTCGGACGGACTTGCGCGGCAAGAGGCGATATGCGCCGCTCGCGATGGCAGTCATCGCGGAGCTCGTGCGACGGGGTTTGAAGCAGGGCTACGAATGGGCCGAGCTCGGGTGGACACTCGAGGACAACGGCCTGATCAACGCCGCCATTCGGAGCATGGGCGCCACGATCTACAAACGCTACCGGCTGTTCGAGAAGCCCATCGGCGCCTAACGGCGGATGTCTAGACGCTCGCCGTCGGTGGCGATGATCACGCCGCCGTGAACGTCGGTCCGAAGCACCTGTGCGCCTGCCGCACGCAATCGCGCGACCACCTGCGGGCTCGGATGGCCGTAACGGTTTCCAGCGCCGCTACTGATCACGGCGACAGAAGGCCGGGCCGCCGAGACGAAAGGCGCCGAGGTCGAGGTTCGCGAGCCGTGATGGGCGACCTTGAGCACGTCGGATGATCGGATGCGGCCTGCGGCGATGAGCAATTGTTCTGACTCGCGCTCTAGGTCGCCCGTGAGCAGAAAGGAGCGCCGCCCGAAGGCGAGCCTCAGCGCAATGGAGTTGTCGTTGAGCCCAAGCGCCGCATCGTACCGTGGACAGGGCCACAAGACCTCGAGGTGGACGCCGCCGAAGCGAGAGGGCCGATCGCAGAGCTCAGGCGCAAAACGAATGCGTGTGCCCCGCGCCATGGCGGACGTGACCAGGCGTGCCATCGCGCCGTCGTTCTCCTCGGTGAGCAGCTGTCCGTTGAGCCAGAGCTCTCCGATTTCGAGCTCGTCGATCAGCTCGGGGAGACCACCGTAGTGATCCGGGTGCCCGTGGGTGATCACCAGCAGGTCGATCCGTGACCGCCGGCGGGCTGCGAGGAGACCGCGTAGCTCACGTCCGGCGGGATGGCGGCCTCCTTGCCCGGTATCGACCAAAGCCACTTGCCCGTTTGGGAAGTCGATCAGCGTTGCATCGCCTTGCCCAACGTCGACAAACGACACCCGCAAGACGTCGTGTGGTTGCTCGCGTGCGACCAGTGCGCGGTTCGCGGCGAACCACAGGAGCGCAGAGACGAAGAGGACAGCTGCCCGGTGGCGCCAACTCCGTGCGACCAACAAGAGAAGACAGCTCGCCAAGACGACCAGACCCTGCACTACGTCGAGAGGTGGAAGGCGGCGGGTGGGCGTCAGGGGGGCGAACGCGTCGCAGACAGAGAGCAGCACGTGGACCGCGATCGTCAGTGCGGCACCGATGGTCTCCGTCGCGCCGGGGAAAGAAGTCGTCACAGCAAAGAGATGTGCCAGTGGGATCACCACCCAGCTGCCGAACGGCAGCACGAGGATGTTGGTCAACCAGCCGATGAGTGGGATGCCGCCGAACCACCACCACACCAGCGGCGTCGTGGCGATCAGGGTGCGAGCGCTGATGGTTGCCGATGCGCGAAGACGCCTCCAACGCAGAGACGGGGAGATGCGCGGTGCGCTCAGAATGGCGGATGTGGCGACGATCGAAAGCAGGAACGCTGGACGCAGGGCGATGGCTGGGTCGGGGGCGGAGAGGATCAACGCCGCGGCGGCAGTCACGGCGCTTGCCGATGAGCTTCGCCCGATGACGACGAGGCCCCAGGTGAGGGCAGCGGTGATCGCCGCCCTCCACGCACTCGGTGAACCACCCGCAAAGAGTGCGTGCAAGAGTGTGAGAGGGATGCCGAGGGCCGCCGCCAGGCGTCGGGGGTCGAAACCGATACAAGCCCCCCGCACCAGCCAATGCATTGACCGAACGAGTGTCCCACTCACCAGCGCGACGTGGAGCCCGGAGACCGCGAACAAGTGCGCGAGGCCAACAGCCGCGATGGTCTGCCGCTGCTCGTATCCGAGCGCCCCGCCGTCCCCGAGGACCAGCGCCCGGGCCACACCGGCGACCTCCGCGGGAAGCGCGTCGCTCATGTGCCGGCGCACCCGGGCACGAGCCCCGTCGATGGCCGCTGCCCAAGCAGGAGCCTCGAGGACTTCGAAGGAGCTGGTTTCGTCCCACCGTGCCCAGCATCCCGACCCCCGCCGAAGTGAAAGGTCCGGATGCGGGGACGGGTTGTGGAGCTCGGTGCGGGGACGGAGCTCGGCGCGTCCTGCAATGATGCTTCCGGGCGGGGGTGCGCTGGCGCTGTCGAGCCTGGCCGTGAGATCAAGGTCGACCGGAAGGGCTTGCCCTGATTCCAACCAACGTCCGCTGAGAGCTCGCAAGCGAATACGCGCGTCGCCCAGCCCGTGACGGACCGATTCCACCCGCGCGATGACCTGCGCGTCTCCAGCCGAAGAGCAGGGGGGCGGCACGGCGTGCGCGACGCCGAGGCCGCAGCAGAACGCGAGACACGAAAGCGGCACCCCCCAAAGTCGCGCTCCGAGATCGCGAGCCTGCACGGCGACCAGCAGCGCCCCGGCGCAGGCGATCCCGGCGAGCGCCGGTCCTGCACTGAGCTCCCACTGCGCGCCGACGAACAGGCCGCCTAACCACGCCGCTGCGATCCACGGAAGCACCCAGACCGGCCCAGCAAAGTGCGTGCCTGAAGCAAACACACCGTAGATCAGGCCAGACGTCGCTCTCGTATTGGCGCTCGCCGGCGGGAGGGTGGCGGCCCGGCAGCTATTCTGGCCGATAGCCCTTCCGCCACGCCCGTTGCACGGTCACTCGCCCTTGGCTAAAGCCCCCTCAACGACGCGCGTGCGTCAGGAGGGGCTCCGATGACGACCAAGTGGGTGTACACACTCGACGAGCTGGACCAGGCGGAAAGCTCGGTCGGCGGTGACTGGGATCAGGTGCGGGGCCTTCTAGGCGGCAAGGGTGCGAACCTCGGCGAGATGAACCGGCTTGGCGTTCCCGTCCCTCCCGGCTTCACGATCACGACCGATGCCTGCAATACCTATCTCGCGAGCAACCGCAAGCTCCCGCCGGGGCTCTGGGATCAGGTCCTCGCAGCGCTTCGCAGCATCGAGGAGAAAACCGGCAAACGGTTTGGCGACCCGACGCGACCGCTGCGGGTCTCCTGCCGCTCTGGCGCGAAATTCTCGATGCCCGGCATGATGGACACGGTCCTCGACATCGGCCTCAACGACGAGGTCACCGAGGGCATGATCAAGCTGACCGGCAACGAGCGCTTCGCGTTCGACTCATACCGCCGACTAATTCAAATGTTCGGCACCGTCGTGCTCGGCGTTCGCGAGGAGCCCTTCGAGGAGGTGCTTGCGCACCACCGGGAGCGGCGCGGCATCGATAGTGACGCCGATCTGACCGGAGACGACTTCCGCAGCATCGTGGGTGAGTTCAAAGACATCGTGCGCCGGCACGCGCGCATCGAGTTCCCGTCGAATGCTGAGGACCAGCTTCGGATGGCCACACTGGCGGTGTTCGACAGCTGGAACGGCAAGCGTGCCCGCGATTACCGGGTAGCGGCCAACATCGCGCACGACCTCGGCACCGCGGTCAACGTCATCACCATGGTCTATGGCAACCTCGGCGATGGCTCTGCCACTGGCGTTGCGATGTCCCGGAATGCAACCACCGGGGAGAACGCGCTCGAAGGCGACTACTTGACCGACGCACAGGGCGAGGATGTCGTCGCAGGCACGAGGCCTACCAAACCCCTCGAGCAGCTCAAGGGTGAAATGCCCGAGATCTACGAGCAATTCGAAGGGATTGCGCGGCGGCTCGAGCGCCACTACCGCGAAATGCAAGACATGGAATTCACCGTCGAGCGCGGCGAGCTTTGGATCCTGCAGACACGCACGGGAAAGCGCACGGCGCAGGCGGCGGTTCGCATCGCGGTCGAGATGGCCGATGAGAACCTGATCAGTCGCGAAGAGGCGGTGCTGCGCGTCCAGCCCGCGCAAATCGAGTTCTTCCTCCACCCGCAGTTCTCGGCAGCCGCCAAGGCCGGACACAAGGTGATCGCCAGGGGCTTGAACGTGTCGCCTGGCGCCGCGACCGGTGTGGTGGCGTTCGATCCCGACCTTGCGGAGCGCTGGGCGAAGGAGAGCGGCCGTGACGTGCTGCTCGTGAGGCCCGAGACCAAGCCCGACGACGTGCACGGAATGCTCGCGGCGAAAGGCATCCTCACATCGAGCGGTGGGCGGACGAGCCATGCCGCGCTCGTCGCCAGGCAGTTTGGCAAGCCCGCAGTCGTCGGCGCGTCGGCGCTCAGCATCGATTTGAGCTCCCGCATCATGACGGTGGACGACCTCGAGATCAGTGAGGGCGAGTGGATTTCGGTCGACGGGACGACCGGTGAAGTGTTCGTGGGCAAGCTCGAAACCGAGGTGCCCGACATGGAGGACGAGTGGCTCTCTCGCCTCATGGGCTGGGCCGATGAGTTCCGGCGCCTTGGGATTCGGGCCAATGCGGACTACCCAGAGGACGCGGAGCGAGCTCGGAAGTACGGGGCGGAGGGCATCGGTCTCTGCCGCACCGAGCACATGTTCTTCCAGCCAG
>CALLDH010000176.1 GCA_937998345.1 uncultured bacterium
CCGGCGTGTAGAAACTGGGCGCCGATGCGGGGATCGCTACCGACCCCGCGACGCACGCTCTGCACATCCGCCCCGACTTCCTCGCACAGGACCGCGAGCTCGTTCATGAAGGAGATGCGCATCGCGAGCATCGTGTTGGCCGCGTACTTGGTCACCTCCGCGCTCTCGGGGTTCATCCACACGATCTTCGTGCTCGAGAGGTTGAGCGGGTGATAGACCCTGTCCATGAAGCGCCGCGCGCGGTCGTGCCCCGGGCGAACGCCGATCACGATCCGGTCTGGATACATGAAGTCGTCGATCGCCCCGCCTTCTTTCAGAAACTCCGGATTGGATGCGACTTGGATGTCGTGCTCGGCATCGGCCACGAGCTTCTGAACCTGCGCGTTCGTCCCGACCGGGACGGTGCTCTTGTTGACGATGACCAGGTCGCGGGTCGCATGCTTGGCCAGCTCCTGGGCGACGGCGAAGACCGCGCTCAAGTCTGCCTCTCCATCGTGCGTGGGAGGCGTCCCGACGGCGATGAAGGCCAGGTCTACGTCGCGAACGGCCGCCGCGAGGTCGGTCGTGAACGTCAGGCGCCCTGCGCTCGCGTTCTCCCTGACCATCTCTTCGAGGCCAGGTTCGTAGATCGGAATCTCGTAGCGCTGAAGGCGCTCGATCTTCGACGCATCTTTGTCGACGCAAATCACCCGCTGGCCGGTCGCGGCAAAGCACGTCCCGGTGACCAGGCCAACGTATCCAGTTCCAATGACGCAGAGTTTCACGGCGGAGAGATAGCACCGTTTCGACGACCTTGAAAGGTGCCACCTACGGGGCAGTTGAGTATTCTGTCGCGCGGAGGGGTCGTTTGGACCGGGGGCAGGACGGAAAAGCAGGTGCGGAGCTGACGCCCGAGCGCGCCTCGCTCGTGGTGTTGCTCGTCGCGTGCTTCGCGCATTTCTGGATCTGCCGTGCGCTCACCTCGGAGATCGCGCTCGATGTCGACCCGATCAACCTGCTCTACGGGATGCGCGAGTTCAATCTGGCGCATCACGCACCGCATCCGCCCGGATACCTCATCTATGTCTGGGTGCTGCGGGGTCTTCAGGCCGTCGTAGGAGGCGACCCCTTGAGCACCGCTCAGCTCTTGGCGCGACTCCTATCGACCCTCACGATTCCGCTCGTCTACCGCGCGGTGAAGATTCTGCGACCCACGGACGCGGCGACCTGGGCGTTCGCCGCAACCCTCGCAGCATTTCAGCCCTTCTTGATCTTCCATGCCGTGGACGGACAAACCCACACCTCGGAGGCGTTCGCAGCCGCGTTGTTGCTCCTCGCCGTGCTTCGCTATCGCCGCCGACCCAGCATACAGTGGGCCGTGGTGCTGGGAACGTTGCTCGCGCTAGGAAGCGCGCTCCGCCCAAGCTTCATCGTAGCCGGCATCGGACCCATCGTTTGGGCGATTGGATTCCGACGCTTCCCTCATTTGGTGATTGCCGGAGCGACAAGCATCGCGGGCACACTGGCCTGGTTGCTGCCGACCCTCCATGCCAGCGGCGGCCTAAAGCGTTGGAGGGCCGCGAACGACGCTCTGGTCCAAGGCGTGTTCCTTCGCGTGAACAGCCCGCTCAGCGCCGACTCAGTCGATGGCTTCGTCCTGTACAGCGCCGCCAACACGGCGCTCTGGCTGTCTCTCCTGTTGCTGCCTGCGATCCTAGTGATGCTCGCGCGCGGCCGAAGCCCGAGGCTCAGCGACCCAGCGTACGATGAGGCCCGCGCCGTCGCGTTGTGGACGATCGCGCCTGCCGCCCTTTTCTATTTGATGACGTTCAGCTCCGAACCGGGCTACTTGCTCGGTTTGCTGCCCGCGGTCGTGGTCTTGACCGTGGTGGGAGCGAGCGGAATCCCGGCCTTCGGGCGGCGCCGACTCGCGTACACGCTGGCCGCTGTGGCACAACTCGCCATTCTGATGCTCCCGGCTGCTCCGCCCGGCGTTCCCATCGGCAAGATCCCGTCCATTCCGGATCTGGTCGGCAGAGAGGCCGTCTACAGAGCGGCATTGACGCGGCTCGGAGAACAGGTGCCATGGGACGCGCGGGTACTCTACGTGACAGACTACGTCGACATCACGTTCAGCCGCCAGCTGCCTCTGCACCATCCCAGCCTTCATGCGATGATCATCCATTCGGAGTACTGGCCCATCTTCGAGGACACCACGCTCGGCGTGGCAACCCAAGACGACTGGATTCCCGTACCTGGCCCCATCCTGCTGCAA
This sequence comes from uncultured bacterium, assembly GCA_937998345.1. Taxonomy (GTDB): domain Bacteria; phylum Myxococcota_A; class Polyangia; order Polyangiales; family Houyiibacteriaceae; genus SG8-38. Next base: position 2,255 of record CALLDH010000176.1, read on the forward strand.
GCTGGACCGGACACCGTTCGAGAGCTTCCTTTTGCCTACGACCTCATCGTCGTCGGTCTGGTCGCATCACCGGACCTACGCAACGAGCTCCGGAAGCATACCGATTGTGACGTCGACCCCGACGAGGACGAGATAGGAGCTCGGGTGCTGCCTGCCCGGACCTGCTTCCCGAACGGTGTCATCGAGGTCCACGGTCAGGGGATCCGATTCCAACTCCCCGAGTCCCCCGAGGCTGCGGTTACGGGGTCCGCACTCCGCTGAAAGCAAGTCGGCATGTCTTCTGTTCACGTTCACTATCTCAACCACGCATCGCTCCTCGTCGAGGTGGGCGGCGTGCGCATGCTCTTCGACCCCTGGTTGGAGGGCACCGCTTTTTCCGGTGGATGGGGCCTCCGATACGACAACCCGGAGGCCGTGCGACTCGGCGCCACCGCGACTCATCTTTGGATCTCGCACTGGCACAGCGACCACTTGCATGCGCCTACCCTCTCCAAGATCGCCCAGCTCAACCCCGACATGGTCGTCCTGGCCAACGTTTCAGCGAACTTCTCGATGGTCGATCGAATGGAAAGCTTCGGGTTCCGAGATGTCCGCCCGATCGGTGAACGACAGAGCATCGAGCTCAACGGCCAGACGACGTGCTGCCGCTACCCCACTGCAGGCATCGACAACATGCTGCACATCGCTTCGGGATCATGGTCGATTCTGAACTACAACGACTGCAACCTTCCCGCCAAAGCGATTCAGTCCCTTCGCAAGCACATGGGCCCGATCGACCTCCTGTTCACAAACTACAACCACGCCGGCAAGCTGTTTGACGTCGTCGACGACGAAACCCGCAAGGAGCAGCTCAGCGAAGTTCTCGAGCTGACGGCCGACGCCCTCGAGGCAACGCGAGTCGTCCCGTTCGCCTCCAATCACTACTACCGTGCCCAGGTGAGCGCGGACCAAAACGCGTCGATGCTGGATTTCGACGACCTCGAGAATCTGGCCAGAAGCGACGAGCGCTACATCGTTCTGCGCATTGGGGACCAGGCTACGTTCGACACGCCCACGAGCGTTCGCGTATCAGCACGAGAGCCTGCACTCGTCCCCCAGAGGCTCGAAGTCCACGACTACGGCCCCGCGGTCCCCTGGTACGAGCTGCTCGAAGAGGTCTCCGTTCGATCCAAGGCGCTTCGGGGCCAGTTCCTTCACATGGGCAAGCTCGCGGTGCCGGACCTCGTCGTTCGAGTGAGCGACCACGGCCGGAACCTTCGCCTGTCGATCGGCCAGGACGCGCGCGAAGCCGATGCCGGAGACAGCGCTCATATCGAGGCACACTCCCAGGCCATGCGGGTCTGGCTGGCTCGTCGTTTCGGTGACGATACCTTCATCGCCGGGGCGCACTTCCGCCTCCTCGACCCCGACACCTCGGTGATCGAACGCTGGGCCTTGGTGACCTTGCTCGAAGCGAGTCACCTAGACCCTCAAAGCTGCCTTCATTACCTCGGAGCGCGCGACGGACGCCGGTTTCTCTGGAATCGCCGAGAGGAGATCCTGGCCACCCTACTCGGACGGCGCGTGAAAGCCGGGCGCGTGCGAATCTAGGAACGCCCCCGCGCGTTCTGCTACAAGACGAGCAGGAGGTTGGGTTGATCCTCACGAACATCGACAGCATGCCGGGCCGGCGAATCGTGCAGCACCTTGGCTTGGTGCAGGGAAGCACCATCCGCGCGAAGCATTTCGGCCGCGACTTCGCGGCAGGCCTTAAGAATATCGTCGGCGGAGAGCTCAAGGGATACACCGAGCTCCTTCAAGAAAGCCGAGCCGAGGCGACGAGCCGTATGGTCGAACAAGCGCGGGCCCTCGGCGCGAACGCCGTCATCAACGTGCGTTTCACGACCTCGTCGGTCGCTCAAGGCGCCTCAGAGATTCTCGCCTACGGTACCGCGGTCCTGGTCGAGTAACAGCCTCATGTCGACCGAGTTCCTCATCTCCATTGGGATCCCCATTCTCCTCATCGTCATTGGTAGGTTCGTGGGCTCGAGCATCGAACGCCATCACTACAGAAGCATCGTCGAGCGTGAAGCTCGCTTCAGCGGCCAGCCCGCCCTCTCAACAAAACAGTCCGACGCGCCCGATGCGGTGCGAAGCGCGAGCCTTGCTATCGGGTCGGTCGTCATCTCGGTCGATCACTTCAAGCGCTTCTTGAGCGGCTTCCGCATGATTGTCGGCGGGGAGGTCCGTTCCTATTCGTCACTCATTGAGCGCGCTCGACGAGAAGCCGTGCTTCGCATGAAAGAGTCGCAGCCCAACGCGCACGCGTACCTCAACACTCGGCTCGAGACATCGACCATCTCGAGCACCAGCGGCAACGAAGGGACCGGGACGATCGAGGTGCTGGCCTACGGGACGGCAGTCCACTACGATCGCGCCCCATGACAGACGAACAAGCCCGCGTGGTAACCGAACGGGACGGACGCATCTTTCACATCGTCCTCAATCGCGCCGACAAGATGAACGCCTTCGACTTGCGCATGCTTCGAGAGCTTGCCGAGGCCGTGACGGAATACGAAGCAGACGAATCGCTCTGGTGCGCTGTGCTCTACGCGAACGGCGAACACTTCACCGCTGGTCTCGATCTGGCCGAGGTCGGCCCCGCCGTCAAAGCTGGCGCCGCCTTGTTCCCAAAGGACTCGGTCGACGTGCTGAGCCTCCACGAGCCCAGAAGGAAGAAGCCTCTCGTCATGGCCGTTCAGGGCTGGTGCCTCACCGTTGGGATCGAGCTCTTGCTCGCAGCCGACATTCGCCTAGCAGCCGAGGGAACCCGGTTCGGCCAGATCGAGGTCAACCGGGGCATCTTCCCGTTTGGGGGTGCCACGATCCGGCTTCCGGAGATCGCCGGCTGGGGCAACGCGATGCGCTGGCTCCTCACCGGGGACAAGTTCGGTACCGACGAGGCTCTGCGGCTCGGTCTGGTCCAGGAGATCGTCCCAGCAGACGAGCTGCGCAACAAGGCGATAGAGATTGCACAGACCATCGCCAAACGCGCCCCTCTAGGCGTGTGGGCGACCCTGCGTTCGTCGCGTACCGCTCAGCTCGAGGGCACCGATGCCGCGGTCGCAGAGCTCCTCGTGATTGCCCGCGAGCTCATGGACTCCGAAGACGCGGCGGAGGGCATCCGCTCGTTCCTCGAACGGCGCGAAGGCGACTTCAAGGGTCGCTAACCCGCATCCCCGCGAAAGAACACATTGCTTGCAATCGGATCGCGTGGCTGACGAGTTTGGTTCGCGGGAACGGCTGGGTCCTCGTATCCAAACGACAGGCCGCAAAGGATCTGCTCGTCATCCGGGATGCCGAGGTGCTCACCGACGATTTCGGGAAACGCGCGCAATGCAGCCTGGGCACAGGAGCCGATGCCGCGGGATTGCATCGCGAGCATCAGGGTCTGCACGTACATGCCCACATCGAGCGCAACGCCGATCCCGAAGCTCTTCGCCATACAGACGTATGCAACCTGCGGAGCATCGAAAAACTCGAAATTGCGGAGGCTCGCCTTCAAACGCCCTGCCCGATCGTCCCGTGCGATCCCCATCTTGCCGTACAGTTCCACAGCGCACGCGACCTGCTTCTCGCGATAGCCTCCGAGAAATTCGTCGATGGGGGTCAGCATCAGGGAAGAAGTACCGGCCGTCACTGCCTCAGTGAGGGCCGCGCGCAGCTTGTCCAGCGTATCCCCCGACACGATGTAGACCCGCCACGGTTGGACATTGCAGTTGCTCGGGGCGTGCTGGGCAAGCGTCAGCACCTCCTCGAGGACGCTGCGGGGTACGGGCTTCGGAAGAAAGCCTCGCACCGACCGCCGCTCACGAATTGTCCGGTCCAGATCGTGCATCTCGCTAGGCGCGCCGTTTGGCAGTTGGAATCGTCTTCTCGATGTGGATCGCGCACTCGTCCCCCACGACCTTTCGCAGAGCCGGTTCGATGACTCCGGTTCGGACGAACTCCGCGCCCACCCCGAACGCCGCGCGCCCCGTCACTCGGACGACCACTTCACCCTCGCTCACGTCCAGCAACTCGATGCTGCTCGCGTCGTTTTGGAGGAGCGGACTGAGAACGTCATCGATGACTCGCTGCACCGCTTCGCGCACCGGCGGAGCATGAGGAATTGCTCCCCCAAACGCAAACGAAGCTGCGCTATACTCCCGGCCGGATGCGCGCCTACGAGCTCTTCACGTCTGTGTTGGTCTGCGCGCTGGCTTTCGGGTGCAGTCCCGCCAAGAAGCCTGTGGCGACTCCACCTATTGACGCGGTGAAGGCCGACCCGGCGACGCCCCTGCCGTCGGAGGGTGCATCCCAGGCGCTACCGATCGACTGGAGCGCGTTCGACTCCACGTCCATCAGAAATCCGAACGACGGAGCCCTCCGAGGCGGGGTGCCGCTTCCGCTCACGGCGCCGGGCTTGCAGTTCAACCCGGGCCGTAATCCGGATGCGCGCTATGGCACCGTGGAGATGGTCCGCGGCCTGGTCGATGCCGCGAGCCGAGTCGACCGCGAGCTCGGTGGTTTACCTGTGACGATCAACGACCTCAGCTATGAGCAAGGGGGCCCCATCCCCCGTCACCGCTCCCACCAGAGCGGTCGCGACGTCGACGTGCTCTTCTACCAACTCGGGCCCGACGGAAAGCCCATCGATAGCGTAGGCGCGTTCTTCGACAGGCGCGGAGCGGGCATGGATTTCCGAGACCTGGCGGATCCGTCCGACGACGTCGCCTTGCAGCTCGACATCCCTCGGACCTGGCTATTCCTGCAAGCTCTCATCGAAGATGATGACGCGCAGCTTCAGGACATTTTCGTAGCTGAGCACCTCCGGGCTCTCCTGCTCGACTACGCCCAATCACGCGATGTCCCGGAGACGACGGTTGCGCGGTTCGCTGACATGACCTGCCAGCCCAACTATCCCCACGATGACCACTTTCACTTCCGTTTTTTCTGTGCCCCCGACGACATCCCGAAGGGGTGCCGAGATTCAGAGCCGATGTACCCGTGGCAGCGGCAAAGGCTCCGAGACGCCGGGGTGCGTCCGCTCGCCCTCGCACCCACACGCAAGCGGGCGAAAGCCAAAATCGTCACCCATGAAGAGGCCCGCGAGGCGGCAGGTCCGATGGACGCCGAAGTGGAACGCTGGCTCGAGCTCCGTAAGCAATGGGTCGATCCGCCGCACCCAGGCCGCACCTATTGCCGATGACGGGGCGGGCGGCTCGCGATGCGCTAAGGTAGCGCCGTGGCCGACTTCGAATGGATCACCGACCAAGGAGAGTTCGATGAGCTCGTCGACGAGCTAGCCGGCACCAGTGCCTACGCGCTAGACACTGAGTTCCACCGAGAGCGGACGTACCTGCCCCAGCTGGCGGTCATGCAGCTCGCGACCAGGAACCGTATCGCGCTGGTCGACGCGCTGGCCATCGACGTGCGCTCGCTCCGCAGGGCGTTTCAAAGTGACGCCGTGTGCGTCATGCACGCCGGCTCGCAAGACCTGGAAATCTTGGAGCTGGTCTCGGGTGCAGTTCCGCGCCACATGTTCGACACACAGATCGCAGCCCTGTTCTGCGGGTATCGGACCAGCTCGCTTGGAAAGCTCGTGGAGGGTTTCTTGAACGTTCAGCTCGACAAGAGCTCCCAGCTTACCGACTGGACGCGACGCCCCCTCCCAGCGGCGGACCTCCGCTATGCCGCTTCCGATGTCGCGCACCTCCTGGAGCTTCGTGACACGCTAGTTCGCCGGCTCGATGACCGGGGCCGGCTCCAGTGGGCTGAAGAAGAAATCGAGCGGCTACGTTCGAAGGACAGGTCTCCCCCCGACCCCGAAACGCTCTGGTGGAAGCTGCGCGGCAAGACCAAGCTGAATGGCCGAGCCCGCGGCGTGGCGCAGGAGCTCGCCGCGTGGCGCGACCAGGTTGCGAAGAAACAAAACCGCCCACCCCGCACCGTGCTGTCCGACATGGCCTTGCTGGCGCTTGCCCAGCGCCCCGCGCGCAATGCCGAGCAACTCAGAAGCGTGCGGAACCTCGACTTGCGTCGCTTCAAGCACACCGACCAGCTTCTGTCGGCGATAGAGCGCGGCACGCAGCTTCCAAAGGACGCGGTCCGCCTGCCCCCGAAGAGGCCCGAGAACCTTGCCAACGTCGACGGCGTGATTGCGCTGTGTCTCGCCTGGCTCGCCCAACGGGCGGACGAGGAGCATCTCGACATGAGCGTGCTCGGTACCCGCGACGATGTGACCAGCCTCGTGCTTGAGCAGCCTTCCCGTCTTGCTCATGGTTGGCGCGATGTCCTCGTCGGAAGCGAGCTACGCTCGATTATCGGTGGTGATGTGGGGCTCCGCGTGCACGGCACCAAGCTCGAGCTGCTGGATCGCACGCCATCGTGATCCGCGCTACATTGAGGAAGTGGCTCTAGCCAAGGACGGACGAATTGTTCTGATCGGCGCGTCGATCATCGTGATCGGGGCGGGGATCAAGCTCGCCGCGCCGTTGCTGGTTCCAGTGCTCGTCGCCACTTTCATCGCCATCGTCACGGCACCGCTCGTGATTTGGCTGTGCGATCGGGGCATACCCAGGCTCGCAGCGGTCCTATCGGGGCTCTTGTTAGACGTCGCCGCCGGCGCGGCTCTCGGCTTTCCGCTCGCTGCTGCGGTCGGGACGTTCACCGAGCGAGTCCCCGAATACGCGTCGATGCTCTCCGGCCAAATGGAGCAGCTCGAGCTCTGGCTCGCCGGCTACGGCATCCACCTCGAATCGGTCTACGACTTCTCCGAGCCGACCTGGATGCTGAATTTCGCGACCACGATGGCCCAGTCCGCGGCCTCCTTCGTGTCACAGATGGTCCTCGTCCTGTTGATCGTTGCCTTCATGCTCTTCGAGTCGACCGGGCTCCGAGAGAAGCTCTCCAAGATCGCCACCCCAAGCCAGATCGAGGACCTTTCTTTGGCGGCGCACGAGGTGAACACCTACTTGGTCGCCAAGACCGTGATGAGCCTCCTCACAGGCGTCTTGGTGTTCGTCTGGTGCTGGTGGCGGGGCGTGGACGTTCCCCTCCTTTGGGGCTTGCTCGCATACCTTCTCAACTACATCCCGACGGTCGGCCAGATCATCGCCGCGGTGCCTGCAATTACGCTCGCCCTGATTCAGCTGGGCCCTGGGCAGGCGCTGGTGCTCGCGGCTGGATTCGGGGCTATCAATCTCGCGATCGGCGCGGTCGAGCCGCGTGTCATGGGTCAGGCGCTCGGGCTCTCGGCGCTGGTCGTGCTGGTCTCCATGGTGGTCTGGGGCTGGCTATTGGGACCGGTTGGCGCCCTGGTCTCGGCGCCGCTCACCATGGTCATCAAGCACTCTCTCAGCCACAGCGACGATCTCCGTTGGTTGGCGGATCTGCTCGGCCCTGCGCCCAAGCCAGCGGGCAAGCCCGGCAAAGACAACTCCGCGGACGAGCTCAGTCGCGCGTGAGCGCATCGCCCGCGCGCTCGGCAAACCGTCGAAGAACCTTCAGCGCAGCCGCGCCGGGTGTCGCGCGTCCCTGGCCAACCGCAATTTCGAGCTCCGCGATCAGCACGGACAGCTCCGGGTCGCCTCGAAGCGCTCGACGAAGCCCGTTCTCGACCATGTCCCACATCCACTGAACCTGCTGCGCCTGACGCCTTCGCTGGAACTCGCCGGACGCCTCGAGGTCGCGTTGGCTCTCTACGACCAGCGCCCAGATCTCGGCCAGGCCAGTCCTCTCGAGGGCGCTGCACGTGACGACAGGCGGGACGCTGTCTCCTCGCATGAGGCGTAATGCACTTTGATAAGATGCTTGAGCGCGTGTTGCGCGCGCCCGATTGTCGCCGTCGGCCTTGTTGATCGCGAGCATGTCGGCCACCTCGAGGATGCCGCGCTTGATGCCCTGAAGCTCGTCGCCGGCACCCGCGATCAGCAACACGAGAAAGAAGTCTACCATCCCGGCTACGATGGTTTCCGACTGACCGACGCCCACGGTCTCGACGAGCACCGCATCGAAGCCCGCGGCCTCGCACAATAGAATCGTTTCGCGGGTCTTTCGGGCGACCCCTCCGAGTGTCCCGCTCGTCGGCGATGGACGGATGAACGCGTTCGGGTCGTTGCTGAGCGTCGACATCCGGGTCTTGTCGCCCAGGATGCTTCCGCCACTGACGCTACTGGTCGGATCGACGGCCAACACGGCGACGCGATGACCCTCGCCCGTCAGTATGGTGCCGAGCGCGTCGATGAAGGTACTCTTCCCGGCGCCAGGAACCCCGCTGATCCCCACCCGATGCGCCCCGCCCGTCGCCGGCAGAAGCGCTTCCAACACCTCCTGAGCGAGCGCAGCGTGCGCGGGTTGTTCGCTTTCGATCAGCGTGATCGCTCTTGCGAGGATCGCGCGATCACCTCCACGCACTCCGTCGACGTACGCCTGCGCGTCAAGGCGTTTCACGACCCCCCGAGTTGTGCATCGAGCTGCTCCAGAAGCTCGATCGCGGCGTCGGCGATGACTGTACCGGGGCCGAAGATCGCGACGGCTCCCGCGTCGCGTAGTGCGTCGTAATCCTCTGGCGGGATCACCCCGCCCACGACCACGAGGATGTCCTCCCGGCCCAGGTCTGTGAGCGCCTCCTTGAGTTGCGGCACTAGCGTTAGGTGCCCCGCGGCGAGCGAGCTCGCTCCGATGATGTGCACATCGTTCTCGATTGCTTGCTTCGCGCTCTCCTCCGGCGTTTGGAACAGTGGTCCGATGTCGACATCGAACCCGAGGTCAGCGAAGGCCGTGGCGATCACTTTCTGACCACGGTCGTGTCCGTCTTGCCCCATTTTGGCGACGAGGATGCGGGGCCGGCGGCCATGTTTGCCCAAGAACGCGTCGCTCCGCGCTCGCACACGGTCCACCGCCTCAGAGTCCTTACCCACTTCGCTTCGATACACGCCTTCGATACTCCGAATTGTCGCTTGGTAGCGCCCCCAGACGCGCTCGAGCGCGTCACTGATCTCTCCCACGGTAGCTCGATGCCTGGCGGCGTCGATCGCCAGCTCGAGCAGGTTGCCCTCACCAGTTTCGGCGGACTTGGTCAAAGCCTCAAGTTTCGGTGTAAGAGCGGCTTCGTCACGCTCGGCACGCAGCTCGCGGAGACGCGCGATCTGCGCCTCTCGGACTGCAGTGTTGTCGACCTTGAGGACCTCGAGGTGATCTTCTTTTGCGAGCGGGTACTTGTTGATCCCGACGATTGTCTGCTGCCCGGAATCGATCCGCGCCTGCGTGCGCGCGGCCGCTTCCTCGATGCGAAGCTTCGGCAACCCAGCTTCGATCGCCTTGGTCATCCCACCAAGCTCCTCGACCTCCTTGATGTGCGCCCAAGCGGATAGCGCGAGCTCGTGCGTGAGCCGCTCGACGTAGTAGCTCCCGCCCCAGGGATCGATGACCTTGGTGGTACCGCTTTCGAGCTGGAGATAGAGCTGCGTGTTGCGAGCGATCCGCGCGCTGAAGTCGGTCGGCAGCGCGATCGCCTCATCGAGCGAGTTGGTGTGAAGGCTCTGCGTGTGCCCCTGAGTCGCGGCCATCGCTTCAATGCAGGTGCGGGTCACGTTGTTGTAGACGTCCTGTGCCGTGAGGCTCCAACCCGAGGTTTGGCAATGCGTACGCAGCGCGAGGCTCTTGGGGCTTTTCGGATTGAACTGCTCGATGAGCTTCGCCCACAGGAGACGCCCCGCCCGAAGCTTGGCGATCTCCATGAAGAAGTTCGTGCCCACCGCCCAAAAGAAACTGATGCGGGGCGCGAATTCGTCGATGCCGAGGCCGGCCGCCAAACCGGTCCGCACGTACTCGAGGCCATCCGCCAGCGTGTAGCCGAGCTCGAGGTCCTGTGTCGCGCCTGCCTCCTGCATGTGATAGCCGCTGACGCTGATGCTGTTGAACCGCGGCATGTTGGCAGCGGTGTACTTAAAGATGTCCGCAACGATCCGCATCGAGGGCGACGGCGGATAGATGTACGTATTGCGCACCATGAACTCTTTGAGGATGTCGTTCTGAATGGTGCCCGTGAGCTGCTTCGGGTCGACGCCCTGCTCTTCCGCCGCAACCACGTAGAGCGCGAGAATGGGCAGCACGGCTCCGTTCATCGTCATCGACACGCTCATCTGGTCGAGCGGGATGCCGTCGAACAAGATGCGCATGTCCTTGATCGAATCGATGGCGACACCGGCCATCCCGACGTCCCCCGCAACGCGTGGGTGATCGGAGTCGTATCCGCGGTGCGTCGCCAGATCGAAGGCTATTGACAGCCCCTTTTGACCAGCCGCCAGGTTTCGGCGGTAGAACGCGTTGCTCTGCTCGGCGGTCGAAAATCCCGAATACTGCCGAATGGTCCACGGCCGGCGCACGTACATCGTCGAGTATGGGCCTCGGAGGAACGGCGGCACCCCCGGCATCGTCTCGAGATGCGTGACCGGGCCAAGATCCTCTGCCGTGTACACGGGCTTGACCTCGATCCCCTCGGGTGTCTTCCAGGCTCGGGCGGCTTGCTCGCCGACGAGAGCCTTCCAATCCGAGAGCGGGGAGGAACTGCCCTCCGCAGGAGCATCGAAGTCGACCGTGCTGAAGTCGGGCAAGCGGCTCATCGTTGAACCCCTACCGAATCGAGAACCTGCGTCATCAAGGTGAGCACGTCCGCGCCCACGAATACGAAATCACTCACCCCGGCCTCACGAAGAGCGGGCTCGCGCTCCCCAGGACGGCCCGCGACCAACACGACCGGACATCCGGCCTGCTTCAACGCAGCGATCGCCGGCTCCAATAACGCCTCGTAGTCCTCGTCGCTACCGCAGATGACGGCGAGCGCCGCTGACGAATCTTTCCAGGCCTCGGCGAGTGCTTCGGTGTCGCCGAATCCATCGTTCGTCGCGGCGTCGATACCCGCTGCGGCGAGAAGGTTCTGCGTCCATGTCGAGCGCGCCTTGTGCGAGGGGACAGCGCCGAGATTCGCGAAGAACGCAAGGGGCCGACTTGGGTGCCGATCGCTACGCGCGCGCAGCTCTTCCCATATTTCGGCGGCTCTCCACTGTAGAATCGGCTCCACGTGAAAGTCCGGCTGGCCATGCTGCAGCACCGTCGCCACGCTGTACATGTCAGCCCCACCCGTCGTGGCGGCAAGGCACGCGTCGGTGAGCGCCCCTGGCGCACGATTCGCGTCGTTCACCACGCCGACGATCGCGCGAAGGCGCTCCCCGTGGGCGCCGAGGTCGAGCGAATCGATCGAAGCCTTGAGCAGGCCTTGGATCTCCTCCGCGGAAACGGTGTGGCGCTCGACCGAGCCCTCGGACAAGTTTGGGAACTCGCTCACGCCGACGACCGGCGTTTTGCGCTTGGCGATCGCTTTCTCTCTGGCATCGGCGACTTCGCCAACCGCGTCAATCAGCTTGCCTGAGCCGAGCGCCGCGATGATGCCACCGCCGGCTTCGATCGTGCGAAGCTCGTTCCAAGCGGCGCGGGCCAAGTCATCCGTCAGTTGCTCAACGAACCAACTGCCACCTGCGGGGTCCGCGACCGCGCCGAGGTGGGACTCTTCACGCAAGACCACCTGCGTGTTGCGCGCGACGCGCTGCGCGAGCGTGTCGGCGGGGCCAATCACGCAATCAAACGGCATCGTGGCGATGCTCTGCGCGCCTCCAAACACCGCGGCTGTGCACTCGGACGTGACGCGCAGCATATTCACCCAGGGGTCGCGCTGCGTCTTCGTGAAACGAGATGTTCGGCAGTGCGTATGCATGGCCGCGGCGCTCTGCTCGCCGCCCGCCGTGATCACCACCTTGGCCCAGAGCCACCGGGCCGCTCGAAGCTTGGCCACTTGCGTGAAGAAGTCACCGGATACCGAATAGCTGAATCCGATCTGACGCGCGGCCGCGTCCACGCTCACGCCAGATTCGGTGAGCTGGCGGAGGTACTCGAGCCCCGTTGCGATCGTGTATGCGAGCTCCTGCACGGCGCTCGCGCCTCCGCCGTCGTACGGGTCACTCGACACGTTGGCCGCGCGCAAGCCAGGCGCGTTGCGGGAGCACCAGGCGCCCAAGTCTTGCAACTCGGCGAGGCGAGCGCGAAGCCCTCCTTGGATGCGCCCTTCCCCAGCAAGCAGGCCGATGGGGTCGAGGCCCAACCCGCCATCGAGCGCCGCGTACGAGACGCCGCGACGCTGCGCCAGCGCGAGCAACCCCGAGGCCACCGCGAGCGAGTCCGACCCGCCGTCCAGCAAGATCGACGTCGCACCCAGGTCGACCGCGCCGAGCAGCTCGTCAAGCTCGTCAATCGTCAGAACGCGGCATCCGCGACGGGGCCCAAGGCGCAGCCACAGGGCTTCGACTCCATGCTCGAGGTCTTGCCGGATCATCTCCTTGCAAACACTCGGACGAGGGTCGTCGTACTCCTGCCGAATCTGCCAGCCGGCGAGAGGCGCCGCGCCCCGCAGATAGGGAAAGACGCCCGGCAGGCCGGGGGCGCTCAGGCCCTCGGCGTCCTCGGCTGTGTAGAGCGGCTCGACGGAGAGCCCGCCAGGCATCGTCGACCGTAGCCCGGCAAACGAGGCACCTTTGAGGTCTGCCTCCACCTTCGCAACCCAGTCGGACTTGGTCACGGGTGGAAACGGGTTCATTCGCTCGTCGGTGTCAGACACAGCGAGAGCTAAATAGACTAGAGAGATTGCGGCCGCAATGCGCCTCTACGAGAGCCTCGGATCCCTGGGCTCGGTATCGCGGAGCCCCTCCCAGAACTCCTCGACCGGCCCCACACGGTCTTGGAGATCGACGTAGGCATCCTGGACGTTGACGAGCACATAGCCAACGCCCTTCTCCCGGCCAAGTCGAGTCTGGACACGCGCCAGGTCGACAACACTCATGCCGGACGAAACGACGACCATGACCCTGTGCGCGAGACGCGCGGCGCGCCGCAGCAGAGGACCACTCAGCGGACCGTTCCACGTCAATGCGACACCCGTGACGTCTCCCGGACTGCGCGCGTCGGGCGGTTCCGAGCGCCTCAGGCTGGTGATCTCGTCGTCGTCATCCCCGAGCAATCGGACCGCGGCGCGCATGACGGCATTGGACGCGCTCGCATTCGGCGAGTCGCTGCTGACGTGTACCGTACGACCCACGCGAGACGGTGTATGATCGGTCGCCACGGCCACGGGACGGGTCAGCAGGAACGCGTCTTCCTGGTCTTCGGAATCGCGAGCTACGGAGGTGTTCATGGAGGCGCTGCCGCTGATCACTGGCACGACCATACGAACGGTCGCCCGGGCGCCACGCTTGCGCCGAAACGGCTCGGGGCCACCAGAGGAACCTGGTTCCGGTGGGACCGGCGTCGACGGAGATACCTCCGCGGTTGCCGGAGGCTGCGACGAGGGCCGCGTTGCGCCGGACGACTGGACCGCTGGCAGCCCGATCATCGTCTTCTTGCGGGGCGGCCTGGACGAATGACCCGGGTCCATCTCTGATGCTGGAGCCGGGGTCACGAGCGGTGACTGTGGGGGAGGTGTCTGCATGACGTGCCCGGGCGCGACGGCCGAGATCGCCTGCGACGAGAGCTGCCTCGGCCGGGCGTACGGCGGCGCGGTGAACCGAGACGCGTACGGCGCCGGAGTGACCAATGGAGTAGGTTCGACGTGTCCGCCCGCCCTGTCTCCCACGTCCAGTATCGCGGCAGCGAGCCACGGAGCTTCCGCGAGGCGCATTGCAAATGAGCACGCGATTTCGCGCTCGGCCTCGGTGGCGGGCACGACCAGAGTGCGACCGGCGCCGTATACGCCATGATCCTCCAGCTCGTTCACGAACGACTCGAGCGCCTCCGAATCACGGGGCCAAACACTCGTGCCCAGCACCGGACCGTTTCCCCACCATGCAACCTCCCGTGGCGCTTCGACCGTCAGCGATCGGAGCCGCCGCACGATGAACGCCAACGCCAGGATCAGCACGGTCAAGATCGGCAGCATCACCAACAACAGTACATACTGAGTGGAGGGCTTCGACTCCTCGGGCAGCATCGGCGCCGACAACAAGCGAAACCCCGTCACCGGGCCCAGCGCCGCGTCTCTGAGCATGGCAGCCCTCGCGGACAGTTCGTCGACCCGCTTGTTGGCAACCTTGAGCGCGCCAACGATTTGGCGGGCCTCTCCTTCCTCAGGGGCAAGCAAGGCCGCTTCCTCGGTGGTCGCCTGCAACAACACGCGGAGCGCCGACTCCCGCTCCTTCGCCGCCGCCAGCGTGGCCCGCGCCGTTGCGAGTTGCTCGTCGACGGATGCCCGCGCCGGATTGGCCGCAAGGGTCCGCTCGCCGACCTCCGCCCTTTGGCCCTTTCGCTGCGCCTGAAGGCTCGCGACCCGTTGTTTGAGCGCCTGCACCCTCGGGTGTTCCTCGCTCAACGAGGCGCGGGCCGCCGCGAGCTCCGAGCGCGCCTCTGCAAGCGGAGAGTCAACAGGAGAACCCTTGGTTGCGCTCGCGACGACCTGACGCGGAAGCTCACGTTGCGCTTTCTCGAGCTCCCCGATGCGTGCCTGCTGAGCGGCCACCTCGACAGCAGCCTGGTCCGCGTCGGAGCGAAGCGCCCCGGTACGCTCGAGCAGTTGCTCTTGCTCGCGGATCAAATCCGGTTTGCCGCTCTGTTTCCGGAATACGTCGTAGTCCTGAGCTGCCTCCTGGCGCCTCTCCTTGGCTCGCTCGAGCGAGCCGCGATTCTCTTCCGTGAGTCGCTTCAACCGCTGCGCATTGAAGCTGGCTTGCCCCGCAAGAAACACGTCGAGCATCGTCTCTGCCAATGCCTGGGCTTCCTCCGCGGTCCCAGCCCGTCCGTAGATGTACATCGCTGTATCGCTCTCGAGCGATACATCAACTTGGTCTTCGAGCTCGCTGAGTGACACGTCCCAGTCGAGCCGGTTGCGTACTTCTCGAAGCCGACTTGGGGCCATGGCCGACTCGACGAAGGCGTCCGCCGATGGTTTGCTTCCTTGGCGCTCCAGAGCCGGGGTTCCTTCGAACAGAAGCTGGGCGGTCGACTCGTACGTCTTGGGCACGAAGAGCGACGCAAGCAGCGCGACCGCGGTGGCGATCAGGAATCCCTTGAGCAGCGGCTTTCGATGGTCCGCAAGTATTCGTAACAGGCGCCGTGGCTCGACTGGAAAGCCCGGACGCTTCGGCTTGGCAGCCAGCTCGCCCTCTTCACCGAATTCGTACGTCGCGTCGTCCAAGTCGCTTCCTCTGACTCCATGATGATGGCGGCCGAGGCGCCCCCCCGGCAAGTCGACATCCTAAGGGAGGCTGCTAGCTTCGCGCCCAATTATGCGTCCTTGGGTCGAAAAGCTGATCGCCACCTGGGGGATCGCCTGGGTTTCCCTATTACTCGGAAGGGCGATTTGGCGACTCACGCCCTACGCCGTCGAGGCTTGGACAGAGGATCTGATGACCGCCGGTCAGAAAGGCATCTTCATCGGCTGGCTCATCGCGAACGCCTATCTGGAGGGTTATCGAGGGTTCCAGTTGCGATTCTCTCCCCGCGTGGTCTCCAGGGCCGTTTACCTTGGCCAGAATCCGCGCCCTCTCTGGATAATCCTCGCTCTTCCCTTCTGCATCAGCCTCTTTCACTCCACGAGGCGGCAGAAGATCGTGAGCTGGGTCTTCATCGGCGCCCTAATCTTGTTGATTTGGTGGGTAAGGACACTCCCCCAGCCCTGGCGGGGGATCGTCGACGGGGGCGTCGTTCTGGGTCTCCTCTGGGGCCTCGGCGTCATCTGGTGGCTCTTTGTGCGCTACCTCATAGGCGCAAAAATACCCCCTCCGGGTGATCTTCCCGCGGAAAAAACGGCACCGGAGCAGCCTGTCCTCGTGTGAATCGTCGTTTTTTCGAAAAAAAACGAAGCGCAGATCGAGGAAACCCTGTAAAAAGCAGGCTGAACGGGCTCTCAGCCTTGGCATCTGGGTCTTCAAACCGGCAAACTGGCATTTGAGGGGATTCGGGCCACACTTGGCCTCGCGAAAATGGGGAAGAGGCATTCACATCAGAGCAGACGATCCCGGCTAGTGCCGTGGATTTGTGCGCTCACCGCAACCTCCCTGGTGTTGTTGTCGGGGTCGTTCAGGACGACTGCATCCGCAGAGCTCCCGATGACTGACAACTCCGTTCTGCGCGAGGCGCAACACGCTGAAACGCACGCGGAGCCCTCGGACGAAGACCTCGAGAAGATTGCGCGGATGCCTCGCACTGTCTCGCCTTCTGACCTCGAGCCAAACCCGAGCGTCTCGGTCGGGTACCCGAACCGCGGCCTGCTTCGCTTCGGCACGCGGATCAACGATGATAAGGATCTTGTGGTCAAAGTCGGCTCTCTCGACTCGCGCCACGGCACCGGCGAGCTGGTTCGCTTGATCGAAAGCGCCGCACACGAAGTGGCGTTCCGTTACCCCCGCGCGAAGCTCACGGTGGGCGACCTCTCTCGACCCGGCGGTGGCCGAATCCGCCCCCACGTGTCGCATCAGAGCGGCCGTGATGTCGACCTCGGGTTCTACATGCTCGATCGGCGCTCGACGCCGGTGAACGTTCCCATGTTCGTCCGATTCAACAATCAGGCTCTCGGCAAGCAGTGGGGCAACCTCTACAAGTTCGATGCCGCGCGCAACTGGGCGCTAATCGAATCATTGCTCAGCCAGCCGATAACCGACGTGCAGCACATCTTCGTCGCGAACGCGATCAAGCGGCGGTTGCTCAATCAGGCCGTGAAGGAAGGCGCGAACCCCGAGGTCCTGATGCGTGCCAAGCGCGTGATCACGCAGCCTCGGCACGGCGCGCCGCACCGAAGTCACTTCCACGTCCGGATTTACTGCTCGGACGACGATCGACCGATGTGCAAAGATCGCCCGCCTTTCTACGCGTGGCATCAACGTGCGGACCAGGCTCCAGCCGTCAGCGCGCTCCAGCCCAATGACTCATGAGCTGGAGGGGTCACTTCTGGACCCTCGGCCCTTTCCTTCGCCATAACCTGCTTCCCCCACGGGTTCCGGACTGGCAACGTTGGCGAACCAGCCTCGAGGACCGTGTCGTCGGCACGCTCGATCTGAGTGGACGCCTGACTCGCGGAGGTGCGTCCGACACCATCCTCGTGATTGTGCACGGACTCGGTGGAAGCGCGACTAGCTACTACGCCCGTAGAGCTGCGCTCTGTGCGTCGCGCGCGGGGATCGACAGCTTGCGGCTCAACCTTCGTGGCGCGGACCGTAGTGGAGTCGACTACTACCACGCCGGGCTCACCGATGACCTCGAAGCCGCGCTCGGGAGCACCGCGCTCCACGCGTACAAGAACGTCTTGCTCCTCGGCTACTCACTGGGCGGCAACATGATGCTTCGCTATCTGGCCGGGAACCCGGACCCTCGCGTGCGAGCGGCAGCCACCGTGTGCTCACCGATCGATCTGAAGCCAAGTGCGCGCGCAATCGATCGGCCTCGGGGCGTGTTCTATCGGCGTCACGTCTTGGCCGGGCTGAAGGACATCTATCGAAACGTCGCGGCGCGGCGTGAGGTGCCCCTGCCTGTCCGCGAGGCCTCCCGCATCGGTACGTTCGAAGAGTGGGACGAACGGGTGATCGCGCCGCGTCATGGTTTCGCCGGCGCTGAAGACTATTGGGCGCGAACCAGCGCCTGCAACGTGCTCGGTGACATCGGTACGCCGACCCTGTTCGTCGCAACCGAGCGGGACCCGATGGTAGGGATCGACACCGTGCGGCCTTGGTTGCAGAATGCGACTACGCTTCGGCGGATCGTCACCCACCAGGGGGGCCACGTCGGTTTTCCACGGAAAGTGGACCTCGGCCTGGGCACTGAGGGTACCGTCGAAGATCAAATCATCCAATGGATGCTAGCACCCACATAGGACTCCGGGCGGCTCTCCTGGCCGCTGTGTGCCTTTGCTGGGTGGGCGGATGCAAGGACGAGCTCGGCGGACCTAAGGAGCCGCGCAGGCCCGACTGGTGCCCGGAGACGCGCAACGTCAAGCCTCCCCTCGCAAACGTGTCGGCCGAGCACGAAACACTGGCATACTGGCTGTCGCGGAGCGAGCCGTACGGTCCGCTCGACGAGGCGTTGCTCAACACAGATGAAGTGCGGCGCCACGACCTCTCGCTTCGGGAGCCCAGAAACGGCGACCCGATCGGACGAGTCGACCTGCTGGCACCCATCGATCGCGACGCACTGCGAGTGCAAGTGAACGAACGACTGACCTATCTCAGGGCGCGCCTCGAGGCGGACGAGCTCGTCGACCGCAAGGGTAAACCGCTCGGGTCGGGCGAGGCCGCTTCGTTCGAAGCGCCCGCGTCGATCGATTGGGTCGAAGAGTGGAGGCGGGTCGAGAACCTCGAGGCGCTTCGCTGCGGCCCGTACGAGGCAGGCCTGTACACGACGCCGGTCGACCAGGACTTCGACCGCAACCGGTGCAGCACGATGCGCGAGGGCGAAGTCGTTCAACTGCTGGCGCGATGGCCGAACGGGATGTACCTCGCGCGAACCTCGTACGCGCTGGGCTGGGTCCAGGCCAGTTCGCTCTCCTCTCCCCTGGATCGGGAGGTGGTCGAAGAGCAGCTGCAGCGACGCGAGTCCCAACCATTCACGCGTCGCGCCCTACTCACCGAAGCCTTCTCGATGCT
>CALLDH010000177.1 GCA_937998345.1 uncultured bacterium
AGTGCGCGTGTCCAGAAGGATGCGCGTCTGAAGGTCGAGATTGCAGCGTCGCATTCCGCGAGCCGCCGAACGTACGGAAGCCCTCGCATTCTGCGTGACCTTCGCGAGGACGGTCACCAGGTCTCGCGCAAGCGCGGGGCTCGATTGATGCGGGAGCTGGGCCTCGAAGGGCGCCGAAAGCGCCGTTTCCGGCCCACGACCGACTCCCAGCACCCATTCCCGGTGGCACCGAACGTCCTGATGCGAGACTTCGACGTCGATGCTCCGAACACCGCATGGGTCACGGACATCACGTACCTCGCGACCCTGGAGGGCTGGCTGTACCTGGCGGTGATCCTCGATCTGTTCTCCCGCAGGGTCGTGGGGTACGCCATGAGCGAGCGGATCGATCGAGCGCTCGTGCTCGAGGCCCTTCGTCAAGCTCTCATGCAACGGCCTGGCGTGCGCGATCTCATCCAGCACTCGGATCGGGGCAGCCAGTACGCTAGCCACGACTACCGGGACGCTCTGGACCGAGCCGGGATCACGTGCAGCATGAGTCGCCGCGGAGATTGCTGGGACAATGCGGTCGCCGAAAGCTTCTTCGGAACGCTCAAGATGGAGCTCATCTACGAGCTTCCGCTGCAGACGCGCAGCGCGACTCGAAGCGCGGTGGCCGACTACATCGAGACCTTCTACAACGTCCGTCGGCGCCATTCGTCGCTGGGCTACCAAAGGGATGCGTCCCGCTTCTCGTGGACTTTGGCGTAACCTCCGAGCCGACGAGTTGATGTGAGTTGTCGATCAGCCTATCACGATGACTTCCATGTTTTGGGTCTGAATTCTGGTCCGAGCTCGAAGACGGCTTTCGAAAATGCCTCCAGAGCCACGATCTCGAATCGACACGACCCGTACTCCCCCCGTTTCGAGCGGCGGTTCGAATCGGCCACCGGGGTGATGCGCAACGGATTCATGCAGCGATCTCCTTGTGGGGCTCAAGCAGAGCTGACACATGGCCATGCCCATCGATTCTGCGCAACAGGATCTGTCCGAAGGCCACGAGCCCATAGAGCAGCGTGACGGCCGCCTCCTCCGTGGAGAAGGACGCTTGCGTCTTGGTCCGACGCCGGAACTCCCGGTTGAGGTTCTCGATCGAGTTCGTCGTGCGTAGCGCCTTCCACATCGCCTTCGGGAACGCGTAGAAGGTCAGCAGCTGCTCGCCGGCCTCCTCGAGGCTCTTCGCGACGGCCGGGCACAGCTTGCGCCACTTCGCCACGAACGCCTGGTACGCCTCGCGGGCGGCGAGCCCGCTCTTCGCGTACACGATCCGATCGTAGTCTCGCTTGAGCTCGCGGTGCGCATGAGCCGGGCAGTGCTTCACCAGGTTCTGCCACTTGTGCACAGCGCAACGCTGCACCTGGGCCTGCGGCCAAGCCTCTATCGCCTTGGCCAGACCCCGGTGTCCGTCGGAGACGATCAGTACCGGGCTCGCAAAGCCGCGTCTCTCGAGATCGGACACGAGCCTCGACCAAGAGGCCTCCGCCTCGCTCACGGCGAGCTCGAGCGCGACCAGGCGCTTCGTCCCATCGGGAGCCACCCCGAGCGCAGCCAGCACCGGTACGCTCACCACGCGGCGCGCCATCCGCACCTTGAGATGAAACCCGTCCAGGAACAGGATCGGGTACCGTTCCTCCGACAGATCTCGCTCGCTCCACTCCGCGAACTGCACCTTGAGCCGTGCCGCCACCCGCGACACCGCGCTCTTCGACAGGTGCTCCGAGCCGAGCAATGGCTCAAGCGCCTTGCGAATACGCCGCGTGTTGGCCCCGGCCAGGTACGCGCCCAGGATCGCTTCGTCGACCTTGCGGGTTCGACGCGCGTAGCGCGGCACCACTCGGCTCTGGAACTCCCGCGCCCTCCCGTCGTCCTCGACGATCCGACCCCGGGGAACCTCGAGCGTCTGCGGACCCACCTCGGTGGTGATCCTCCGCGTCTCGTGGCCGTTGCGATAGCCGCGTCGCTCCTCCGAACGCTCATAGCGGCCGGTGCCCAGCGCCTCGCTGAGCTCTTCCTCGAGCACCGACTCGACGGCCTCGAGCACGCGCCGACGCAGCAGGCTCGAGATGTCCTGCCGCAAGCGGATTACATCCGCTTCTCCCGTGGTATCTTTCCTCATGGCGGAGCCCTCCGATCGCCCTTACGGACGATTTGTTTTGTCAACTCGGAAGGTTACGCCATTCCCTTTTTCCACAAGACTCGGGACAGATCCTCTCGACATCCTTGTGGTGAACATGATGCTCGCCGTCGCGGTGCTGGCTTTGGCATCGCCATCCAACGCGCAGCACGTCATCACCGAGATCATCGACGCGACGGGTGACGGCGGCGGGAACACGTTGAATGCTCCCCAGGGAGTCGCCGTCGACTCCACCGGTAACGTCTACGTGGCCGGAGGAAGCAGCGATAACGCCTTCAAGATCCAACCGGTTTCGGAAGTACCGGTTCTATCGGACCGCGGCTTGGCGTTCCTCGGGGCGAGC
>CALLDH010000178.1 GCA_937998345.1 uncultured bacterium
TGTAGCTCGGGCCGAAAGCCTCCGACATCGCGTGCTGGAGGGATTCGTAGAACGGCAGGAAGCTGAACCATGATTCGCCGTGCGGCATGCCTTACCCCTCCCCTGCCGTTTGGGAATTCCCTGCGGCCTGGGCTTCTCGAATAGACAACTCGGCACCGCTGTAAAGCATGCCGAGCACCAACGCGCCGAGACCTACGGAGAAACCGAGCGGGTCGACGCCCCAGCGGGCGAGCAACGCCCAGCAGACGGCCAACAGCACAACGAGCTTGGCGCCCAGCAGTCCAGCTGCGAACCCGCGGCTGATGAAGCCAGCGCCATTGACGATGCGACTTGCCAACCAGGTGATTGCCCAGGCATCCAACGTCGCCACGATGCCGCCCACGGCAGCGCCAATCCCAATGCTTACACCGCCAAGCACGAAGGCCAGGCCGGTCAGCACCAGCGCCGCGACTGCGACGTGGCGGGGGGTCTGCGTTTTCAGTTGGTCGATCACGGGGCTTCGTCTTCTTCTTCCATTACGCGCTGAGCGCGGCGGACGACCCTGTAGAGGCTTCGTGCGCCCGCGGCAAGCCCAAAGCCAAGCCCAATCCATTTGAGCCAGGGTTCAGTGCCAAGCTTGCCGTCTAGCCATTCGCCTCCGAGGTAGCCGAGCGCGATCGAAAGGCCGAGTTCGAGGCCAATCGTCGAGAAGCTGCCCATCTGCCTGAGCTGCTCCCGCTGTTCCCGGTTGAGGAGCATCGCCAGCACATCGTTTCCCTACAGTTCCAAGGATCCGCGCCCAAAGAGCGCGCGGCGTATAGCACGGAGGTATGTAGGGTCAAGGTTGCTCCAAGACCATTTCTACCAAGGAAATTGGTTGGTTTTCGGCGTTCAGAGGGCGGCGAAGGCGGCTTTGAATGCCTGGCCGGTCTTCTGCAGGGAATCCGCGTCGTGCGCCAAGGATACGAACGCCGCCTCGAACTGGCTGCAGGGCCAGTAGACACCGTTTTCGAGCAGTGCGCCGTGCCATTTGGCGAAGGCCTCGCGATCGGTGTCGGCGGCTTCATCCCAGTTGCGGACGGCTTTGTTCCGGAAGAAGGCCGTGAGCATTGAGCCGACTCGCTGAACAGTGATCGGCACGCCGGCGGCCCCTGCGTGTTGCTCGAGGAGCGCTTGGACCTGATCGCCCTTGTGTTCCAGGTCTTCGTAGACGCCAGGGCGGAGCAGTTGCTCGATGGTCTCGAGACCGGCCGCAACCGCCAGCGGGTTGCCGCTCAGGGTGCCCGCCTGATACACCGGCCCGAGGGGCGCGATTTTCTCCATGATTTCGAGGTTTCCGCCATATGCGCCGACCGGAAGCCCGCCTCCGATGATCTTGCCGAGGCAGGTCAGATCGGGCCGGATGTCGTAGCGGGCCTGCGCACCCCCCCAGGCGACTCGGAAGCCGGTCATTACTTCGTCGCAGATCAGAAGGGCGCCGTGATTCTGCGTCTGCGTGCGGAGCGCATCGAGCCAGATGGGATCCGGGGGGATGCAGCCCATGTTCCCGGCGACCGGCTCGAAAATGACAGCGGCGATCTCATTACCTCTCTCGGCGAAGATCTTTTCGAGGGCGTAGGCGTCGTTGTAGGGGACGACGAGGGTCGTTCCGGCGATCGCGGCCGGGACGCCGGCGCTGTCCGGCTCACCCAAGGTCGCCAGCCCGCTGCCTCCTTTGACGAGCAGATAATCAGCGCCGCCGTGATAGCCGCCAATGCACTTCACGATGAGATCGCGACCGGTGAATCCCCGGGCGGCCCGGAGCGCACCCATAGTGGCCTCGGTTCCGCTCGAGACCAGGCGCGACATTTCCATCGACGGGACCGCGTCGCGAAGCCGCTCTGCCATCGTGATCTCGGCTTCGGTGGGCGCGCCGTAGCTGGAGCCCTTCTCGGCAGCCTTCTGAATCGCCGCAACCACATCGGGCTGGGCGTGCCCCAGAATCATGGGGCCCCAGGAGCCCACGTAGTCGATGTATTCCGTCCCGTCAGCGCCGACCATGGTCGGGCCCTGGGCTTCCTTGATGAATATCGGTTCCCCGCCTACCGCGCGGAAAGCGCGAACTGGAGAGTTGACGCCGCCAGGGATGACTTTGGAGGCGCGCGCGAAGAGCTCTTTGGAGACGGGGTCGGTCATGCGCAGCAACCTTCCGATCTGGCCGCTCGATGTCAAGCGGGTCGCTGAGGTTGGCACCGGCGAAGTTAACCCTTTCAAAAAGGGGACTGTCCCCTTTTTCTGAATAAGGGGTGGCTGGGGGTTGTTGGTGGGGGGTATGGGTGCGTGCTAGCCACTCCGGCCTGAGGGAAGTTTATGTCGAACGACGTCCGTGTCATCAATGAAATGGTTCAGCGCGAGAGCGCTTTTATCGATACGATTCTTCACGAGGTCCACAAGGTCGTCGTCGGCCAGGACGTGATGATCGAGCGGGTTCTGATTGGACTGCTCACGGGTGGGCACATCTTGCTCGAAGGTGTTCCCGGGCTCGCCAAGACGCTGACCGTCAACACGATCTGCAAGACGATTGCCGCGAAGTTCCAGCGCATTCAGTTCACTCCCGACCTCTTGCCGGCCGACGTCGTTGGAACAGTCATCTACAACCAGCAACGAGGCGAGTTCACCGCGAAGAAGGGTCCGATCTTCGCGAACCTGGTGCTCGCGGACGAGATCAACAGGGCCCCGGCCAAGGTGCAGAGCGCCCTGCTGGAAGCGATGCAGGAGCTTCAGGTCACCATCGGTGACACGACCCACCCGCTCGACCAGCCGTTCATGGTGATGGCGACGCAGAACCCGATCGAGCAAGAAGGCACCTACCCGCTTGCCGAGGCGCAGGTCGACCGCTTCATGCTGCACGTGCGGGTCGACTACCCGCGCCAAGACGAAGAGCGGAAGATCATGGACCAGATCTCAGACCACCTGCTCCTCGGCCAGGATGCCGGCGCGGGCATGGGCGTGCAGCAGGTCACGACCACCGCGAAGCTCCTGGAGGCTCGCAAGACGATCGGACACGTGTACATCGACCCGAAGATCAAGGACTACATCGTCCAAATCGTCACGGCGACGCGCCATCCGGTGCGTGTCGGCCTCGGCGACCTGACGGACATGATCGCCCATGGCGCGTCGCCGCGCGCGTCGATCGCGCTCAACGTCGCGTCTCGGGCACATGCCTTCATGAAGCACCGCGGGTACGTCACCCCGGAAGACATCAAGGCGATCGGACCCGATGTGCTTCGTCACCGTATCATTCGCTCCTACGAGGCCGAAGCCGAGGAGATTACGAGTGACCAGATCGTGCGCCGGATCTTCGAAACCGTGGAAGTCCCGTAAGCGAGGCCCGCCGTGATCTCTCGCGAGCTCGTCAAGAAACTCAAGAAGATCGAGATCTACACGTCCAGGCTCGCCAACGATCAGCTCGCGGGGAGCTATCACTCGGTGTTCAAGGGTCGGGGCATGGCGTTTAGCGAAGTGCGTCAGTACCAGCCGGGCGACGACGTTCGCTTCATCGATTGGAACGTCAGCGCGCGCATGAACGACACCTACGTGAAGGTGTTCACCGAAGAGCGCGAAATGACCGTGATGTTGCTCGTCGACCTCTCGGCGAGCGAACGCTTTGGCTCTACCGAGAAGCCGAAAATCGAAACGGTCGCCGAAGTGGCGGCGCTGCTCGCATTCAGCGCGATCAAGAACAACGACCGCGTGGGGCTGGTCCTGTTCACCGATCGCGTCGAGCGCTTCGTGCCCCCGAAGAAGGGACGCTCGCACGTCATGCGAGTCGTCACGGAGATCCTCAACGCCCGCCCCGAGGGTGAAGGCACCGACCTCGGCGTTGCGTTGGATCTACTTGGCGGGATCGGGAAGCGCCGAACGGTGGCCTTCTTGATCAGTGACTTCATCGCGGACCAGTACGAGAAGCCGCTCAAGGTCGTGTCTGCGAAACACGACCTGATTCCGATCCAGATTGTCGACCCGCGCGAAGAGGAGCTGCCCGACATCGGGCTCGCTCTGGTCGAGGACTTGGAAACCGGCGAGCTGGTTGAGGTTGACACCTCCGACTTGACAGTTCGCGCAGACTACGCACGCGAGACGCAGCGCCAACGGGCTGCACGCGAACACCTGTTCCGCCGGCTGCAACTGGATCACGTCACGGTGAGCACCGACCGCGACTTCGTTAGGCCGTTGACCGAGCTCTTTCGACTCCGGCAGCGGCGACTCACGGGCTACCGGTGAAGCGCTCGGCCGCCATCATCCTCATGTCGCTACTCGCCCCCGCTATCGGGCTGGCGCAGGAGCCCACAATCGCGCTCGACACACCCCCTGAGGCTGTGCTCGGCGATCCGATCGACGTCATCGTGACGGTGACAGCGGCCGTGACCGACGAAGTGGCGGTGCCGGACCAGCCTTTCGGACCGTTTGAGATCCTGGGTAAGAAGCTCGCGATCGAGGCCTCCCCCGACGGCGAGTCTCAGACGTTCACTTTCGAGCTTCAGCTCCTGTGCTTCGAGGTGGGAATGCACGAGCTCGGGCCGATTCGCGTCCGGATTGCCAGCGCGGCGGGCGAGCTCAGCGAGATCGAATCGAACACGCGAAGCATCGAGATTCAATCGCTACTCGCCAACGAACCGGACCCACAACTCAGGCCGCCGAGCGAGCCAGTGGTTGTCGAACAGGACGACTACAGGTTGCTCATCGTCCTCGGGGCCCTGCTCGCCATCGCGCTCGGTGCTTTGCTGGCGTGGCTATTTATGCGTTGGTGGAAGAAACGCGATCGACCGGAACCCGCGCCGCCGCCGCCCCCTCCACCCTGGGAGACCGCGCTCACCGAGCTTCATGAGCTCGAGCGCGCGCGCGCCGCCGCCGTTTCGGAAGGCCGAACCGAGCAATGGGTCGACGCAGTCAGCGATTCGATTCGCGCCTACCTTGGGCGGCGGTTCGGCTTCCACGGCCTCGAGAGCACCACCGACGAGATCGCAGACCAGTTACGCCGGGCGAAATCGCTCGCCATCGAGCCACAAGAGGCTGTTGGATTCCTCGGGCAGTGTGACTTGGTCAAATTCGCCAAGGCATCGTTGGCCGGTGAGGCATCGCGCACCCTGATCGAGGAGGCGTTGGCATTGGTCGATCAGACCCGCCCCGCCGCCGTCGTGAAAAGCGGAGGTCAGCCATGACTCCGGCACAGCGCCGCGCCTGGGCTGTGGGCTGGTTGGCAGCCGCCAGTTTCGCCGGGTTCGTCATCAGCCTGCGTTGGCTCGAGTCTCGCTATCAGCTCCTGATCACGGACGAGCAGTTACGCTTCGAGCGCCCCTGGGCGGGACTGCTGCTTCTGGCCGCGCCCTTGGCATGGCTTGGGCGCGTTTGGGTGCAGCGGCTGTCGAGGCCACGCCTCCAGTTCAGCCGAGCGGCGGCGCTGCGAAGTCCAAAAGCCAGCTGGCGAGGACGCCTCGCAAACTTGCCGGGCGCATTGCGCACCGTTGCGCTGGCGCTCCTGGTCGTGGGCCTGGCCGGGCCTCAGAGCATCCATGCACGAGACACCGCGGAGGTGAGCGGCATCGAGATCATCCTCACGCTCGACATGTCCCGGTCGATGGAGGCGGCGGACATCCGGCCGACTCGCTTCAGGGCGACCAAATCGGTCGTGCGCGACTTCATCGATCGCCGCCCGAACGATCGGATCGGCGCGGTCGTGTTTGGGCGCGACGCGTACACCCTACTTCCGCTCACCACCGACCGTGAGGCGCTGCGGACCGCGCTTCGGGGGTTACAGCTCGATCAAATCGACGGGCGCGGCACAGCCATCGGCAACGCCGTGGGAGTCAGTCTCAATCGCCTCAAGCGCTCACGCGCCAAGAGCAAGGTGATGATTCTCCTGACGGACGGAGAATCCAACGCGGGCAACGTGTCGCCGTCGCAGGCCGCAGACCTCGCAAGCGCCATGGACGTCAAGATCTACCCCATCTTGATGGGCGTCTCCGATACGGCGGCGGTCCAGCAAAGCACCGGTATCTTCGGCCGGGCGATTTTCGGAACGGCAAACTACCCGGTCAACCCGGAGCTGCTCGAGGAGATGGCGGACAAGACGGGTGGTGAGTTCTTCCTGGTCAGCGACCGCGAGGCCCTCGAGCAAAGCTTTCATCAGATCCTAGACGCGCTCGAAAAGACCGACATCGAAGACGCTGGGAGGATGTACACCGAGCTGTTTCCCGCATTCGTTGGCCCTGCGTTGCTCTTTCTAGCGCTCGAGTTTTTGGTCTTGCTGTGGTTGAGGAGGTGGCCGTGAGCTGGGCCGACCCGCAAGTTCTTTGGTTCCTCGGCCTGCTCCCCGCGGCCGTCGCCGCCCTTTGGTGGAACGCCGGGAGACGGCAACGCGCAACCGAGACCTTCGGTCAGAGCACCACGGTCGAGCCTTTGATCGCAGGCCGGGCGAGATGGTGGCGCATCACGAGGGCCGTCTTGATCCTCGCGGGGGCCGCGCTCGTGATCGTAGCGTTTGCCGGGCCGCAATATGGAAGCCGCACTCGGGTGCTCCGCAAGCGCGGCATCGACATCGTGATCGCGCTCGATTTCTCGAAGAGTATGCTCGCCCGGGACGTGCACCCGAGCCGAATCAAGCGCGCCAAGGGCGAGCTCGAGCGCCTGCTGAGCGATCTCGACGGGGATCGTGTTGGCCTCGTTGCGTTCGCGGGAGAAGCCATGGCCTTTCCGATGACCGTCGACTACTCCGCGGTGCGTTTGTTTCTACGTGACCTCGGTCCGATGGACATGCCCGTGGGCGGAACCGCGATCGGCAAGGCGCTCGTCGCCTCGAAGCGACTGATCGAAAGCTCCAACGAAGGCCGGGGCGAGGAGAGCAGCCCCGACCGTCGCTCCAAGGTGGTGATCTTACTGACGGACGGCGAAGACCACGAAGGAGACCCGATCGCGGCAGCGGAGGAGCTGCAAGCGGCCGGCATCAAGGTCTACGCTGTCGGCATCGGCTCCGGAGGCGGGGAGCCAATTCCGAGCTACACTGCCGACGGCACACTCACAGGCCACGTGAAACACGCTGACGGCCGTCTCGTCATGACCTCGCTCAGCCCCGAGAACGAAGACACCCTCGAGGAAATCGCATCGATCACCGGAGGGGAGTACGTGAGGGCCGAAGAAGGCACGGTCGGAGTGACCGAGATTCGCTCGGAGCTCGCACAGCTGCAGGCATCCGAGCGGAAGGCAAGACGCGTCACGGTGCATGAGAACCGTTTCGTGTTGGCACTGCTGCCCGGCTTCCTTTTGATTCTTCTCGAAGCACTCCTCCCCGAGGCTTGGCTCGTGCGCAGGCGAAGGAGGGAAGCATGAGACGTGCTGCCTGGTGGATGTGCTGTGTGGCGGCCCTCGGCTTGCCCACAAGCGCTTCCGCATGGAGCCCGCTTCGAGGCGAGAACTCGAACGCCAAGAAGGGCAACGCTCTGATGGCCCAGGAGCAATACGGCCCGGCCCTCGAAGCGTACGACGAGGCGGCACGAGAGCTGCCCGAGGCACGCGCGGTCCAGCTCAACCGCGGGCTCGCGCTCCTGGCGCAGGACCTGAGCGAGCAGTCGAAGGAAGCGTTTCTCGCCGCTGCGGACCCCACCGCATCGCCAAGCACGCGAGCGGATGCCTATTACAACCTCGGCATCGCCTACGCGCGAGAAGGGGAAGGGATTTCGCAGCAGGAGGACTACGAGCAAGCCTCCGCGCACTTCCGTGAGGCTGCCGACGCCTTCAAGCGGGCGCTGCGCGTGCGTCCCGGGGACCGAAACGCCGCCTGGAACCTCGAGTACGCGATGAAGCGCATTCGAGAGGAAGAGGAGAAACAGGAGCAGGAATCCGAGAACGAGGACGAATCCGAGAACGAGGACGAATCCGAGGGCGAGGACGAATCCGAGGGCGAGGACGAATCCGAGGGCGAACCCGAGAACGAGGGCGAGGACGGGAACGAGAGCGAGGACGAGGACGAATCCGAGGGCGAGGACGAATCCGAGAGCGAACCCGAGAACGAGGACGAATCCGGGGGCGAGGACGAGAACAGGCAGGAGCAGGAACCAGCGCAACCCCAGCCGATCCCGCGGGATGATGTGCAGCGTTTTCTCGACGCACTGGAGCAAAACGAGGAGAACCTCCCGCTACAGCGTGCGCGGCGCCGGAACGCCGGGCGCCCGCCGCCCGAGAAGGATTGGTGATGCGCTTCCTCACGCTCGCGTTTGTGGCGATGACCGTCCTCCCGTGGGCCTCGACGGCTGCGGCCGCGCCGGAGGTGACGGTGACCCTCGCGGCAGCGCCCACCGAAGTGAGGGTTGGCGAGCCGACTCGACTGGAGGTTCAGGTTCGAGTGCGTGGAGGTGGGCGGATTCAGAGCCTGGAGCTCAGCGACCTCAAAAAGTACCCGGAGCTGGAGATCATCTCCCATCAGACGATGCGCCCGATGCACTTCAGCTTTGGTTTTGGCTCGGGGGTTCAGAAGGAATCCAGCATCAACAACATCTACATCCTGCGCCCAACGGTCGCCGGCACCTATCAGTTCGCGCCGGCGGTCGCCAAAGTCGACGGAAAGGTCTACCGCAGCGGACCTCTAACTCTGGTCGTCCATCCCGGGGCCGGTGACGTGAGCGGCGCAGACCCTGCGGCGACGCCCGGCGCCGCCGTGGACTCAGAGCTTTCTGGCGCGCGGTACGACGAACGCGCGTTCCTTCGGACGGTCGTGGAGCCGGACGAGGTCTACATCGGACAACAGGTGAATGTCACGGTGTACCTCTACACTCGACTTCGGCTTTCGCCGCAATCGGTGATGCCGGGCAAGCCGTCCATGGATGGGTTCTGGGTGCACGACGAGCCGATCACGAGCTTGCAGTCTCAGACCGTCCAGGTGATGGGCGCGAACTACCGCGCCTATGTGGTTCAGCGTTCCGCCGCGTTCCCGCAGCGCTCGGGCGAGCTCACCATCGGCCCGCCAAAGGTCACGTTCGATGTCGGAGGGGGCAGCCTCTTCGACGCTCCAGAACGTGTTCAGCGCGTCGGAGTGCCGGTCACGGTGGACGTCAAACCCCTCCCCTCGCCTGCACCGGCCGGCGCCGTCGTCGGTAAGTACACGGTCCGGGCGTCCCTTGACCGTACGACGGCGGACACGGGCGACGCGGTTACACTACGTGTCGTCGCAGCCGGCCTCGGCAACGTGCAGGACCTTCGCATCCAGGTGCCGCCCCTCGTTGGGGTGCGAACGCTGCAACCCGCAATTCGAGATCAGCGACGCTTCCAAGACGGCAAGCTCTCGGGCACTCGCTCGTGGGAGTGGATCCTGATCCCGGAAGCTCCGGGCGAGCATACGGTGCCACCGATTGAGCTCCACTTCTTCGATCCGGATGCCGGGGAGTACGGCGTGGCGAGCACCACGGCCCTCACCTTCACGTCGAGCGGTGCAGCCAGGCCCCCCCAACCCGCAATCGAGCCGGTCGACGCCCCGTCCAAGCCCGGCACCGCGGCGTTCGGGCCGATCCGAATGTACAGCGCGCTGCTGCGAGACGAGACGCCCGTCCGGGACCGGGGCTGGTTCGTGTGGCTTCTTGCGTTCCCGCCAGCCTTGTTCGTGCTCCTCATGCTGGGAGCAGGCGCCTTGCGGCGTCGTGAGCAACGAAGCGCCACGGCCGGCGCTGTTCAGCGCCAGTTGATCCGCAGCGCAGAGAACGCACTGCAGGCCAACGACCCGAGGTCGTTTTACGACCGCATCGTTGGCTCGATTACGCATGCCCTCGATTCCCGGCTCGACGAGCCAGTCGGCGGCCTGCCGCATGCGCAGCTCCGGACGCGGCTCGTGGCCGAAGGGTTTGACGATGATCTCGTGCAGCGGGTGATCAACGAGCTCGAAGGCGCCGACTTCGCCCGCTTCGCCGCGTCCGGAGTGAGCAAGGACGAAATGGAGCGGTGTCACCAACGAACGGCGGCGATCGTGGAACGTATCCAGCGTTCGCGGGGGAAGAAGTGATTCGAGCCTGGCATCTAGCGCTAGCGATCCTACTCGCACCGGCGGGCGGCGCGGCGCAGCAAAGCGAACGGGCGACCAGCGCTTCGTCCCTGACGGGGATCTTCGAAGCGGCAAACGTCGCCGCGTCACGGGGCGACCACCTCGGTGCGATTTCCAACTTTCGCAAGCTCACCGAAGCGGGCGTTCACGATCCCGACGTCTATTTCAACCTGGGAACCTCGTTCGCCCAGTCCGGTGACTACCCCCGCGCCATCCTCAACTACGAACGAGCTCTCACGCTGCGACCGAGTGATGGTAAAGCATCCGAGAACCTGAGAGCCGCGGAAAAGGCGTTGGAGGAGCAGCGAGCCGAGGCGGAAGGGGAAGCCATGATCCAACGCAGCAGCTCCCTCAGCGACGCCGTCTACGGAGGCTTGTCGGAGGATGGGCTCGCCGTCGCACTCCTGGTCGCGAACCTGCTGTTCTTCATCGGTCTCGGCTGGGCCTCGATTGGCCGACGCAGGAACGGATGGCTCTACGCGCTGCTGGTCTCGTCCGGGGTTGCTCTTCTCTTCTGTGCGGTCGGGCTCGGCGCCAAAGCGGGCATGCTCCGGGACGGCCCGCGCGCTGTGGCGCTGGGTGAGCGCGTGGTCCTTCGTGAAGGGCCGGATCCACGCGCGCAGGTTCGCGGCGAGGCCCGCGGGGGCGACCGCGGGGAGATCGTCGATCGCGATCGCGATTTTGTGAAATTGCGAGTGGTTAATGGGCTCGAAGGCTGGACGCCAAGCGCTGAAGTCGGGCTCATCGACCCGGACCACGGTGTCCATTGACAACGCAACTCAACAGAACGAGGATGCGGCCCGAGCTCGTGAATCCAGGAGCAATGAAACGATGACGACCGACTCTGCGCCCAAGATCCTAGTCGCCGACGATGACTTGGAGATACTGGCACTGGTTGCGCGGCACTTGAGCTCGCTCCCGGCCGAGATCGTCGAAGCTTCAGACGGGGAAGAAGCACTTCGTCTCGCCCGCCGCGAACGACCGACCCTCGTGGTGCTTGACGTCATGATGCCGGGAATGAGCGGCTGGGAAGTCTGCCGCGCGATCCGTGAGGATGAATCCCTGGGCGGCACGGGTGTGATCATGTTGACGGGCATCGGAGAACGCCTCAACGAAATGACATCACCCCTCTACGGGGCCGACGGGTTCCTCGACAAGCCTTTCGAGTTGGACGACCTGACCGATAAGGTTCGCGAGGTCCTCGCGGGCCGAGGCTCCGCCTGAACTTTGGCCTCGTTGCCGCCCATGCGGTATATGCTACCCGGCTGACGATGTCCTGGAAACGCGCCGTCATCATCGTACTTGCCGTCTCCGCGGCGAGCTGTTCGAAGAAGGCGGAAGAAGCGCCCGTCGTCGAAGACGAGTGGCCCAAGAATGGGCTTACCGAGGCACAGGCCAACGAGGTGCTTGCGAAGGTGGGTGATCGGACGATCACGGTCGGAGATTTCGCCGACCGCCTCGCATCGCAGTCTCCATATCTACGCGCCCGCTTCGAGAGCCCGGAGCGCCGCAAGGAGTTCCTCGACAATCTCGTGCGCTTCGAGCTCCTCGTGTACGAGGCGAAGCGCCTTGGCTACGGCGAAGAGCCCGCGATCGTTCGCGCACGACGCAGCGCAATGATCCAGCAGATGGTGAAGAAGGAAGTCGACGAGCCACTCGAAGGGTTGAAAATCACCGACGAAGAAGTCCAAGCGGTCTACGACGCAAACCCACTCGAGTTCGATCGTCCGGGCCAGGTTCGTGCGAGTGACATCTTCATCGAGGACCGCGCGCGTGCGAACGAGCTCCTCGTTCGTGCGAAGAAGGCCGACCTTGCTGGTTTTCGCAGGTTGGCCCGTGAGGAATCCGACGACGAAAAGACCAAGGCCAACGGTGGGGATCTCCACTTCTTCGAGGCAACTGGCGAGGGCGATCCGCCCGCAGCGATTCGCGAGGCCGCGTTCTCGCTCAAGACGGTGGGCACCGTGTATCCCAAGCTGATCGAGAGCGGCAACGGCTTCCACATCATCATGCTGACCGGCAAGCGCCCCGCGCTAAAGCGGACGTACGAGCAGGCCAAGCGGGCGATTCGCCACAGGCTCACTCGAGAGAGGAAAGATGCCGCCATGGAGGCGCTGACCAAGCGGCTTCGCGAGGACGTCGAGGTCCAGGTCGACTACGCCGCGCTCGAGAGCATCAAGGTCGGCGATCCGGAGCTCCCACAAGGCCAATGATGAGCCGTCTCGCCCTCACTGTTTTCGTCTTCGTGTTGATAGCCAATTCGGCTAACGCAGACGTCGTCGAACGGGTGGTGGCCACTGTGAACAACGAAGCGATCTTTCTCAGCGACCTACGAAAGCGCGCAGTTCCGTTTCTTCCCCAAGTCGCCGAGGCATCGACGGAAACCGAGCGGATGGCCCGTCTCAAGGAGCTCTACGAAGAACTGCTCACCTTCTTGGTCGACGAGCAACTCATTCGCCAACTGGCTAGCAGCGGCGGCATCCGCGTGACTGACGCTGACGTCGACAATGCAATCGAGAACCTACGGTTGCAGAACAACATGACCGAAGAGGAGTTCAAGGAAGCGCTAGAGTCACAAGGTCTCAGCCAAGGGCAGTACCGCCAGGATCTCAAGAGACAGCTCATTCGGCTCAAGGTCATGAATGAGCGGGTACGTTCCCGGGTCAACGTAACCGAAGAACAGGTCAGGTCCCGCTACGAGCAGCGCGCGCGCGCGGAGGGCAGCGAGCTTCGCTTTCAAGTGTCGCACGTCGTGGTTCCGGTCGCGGAAGGAGCATCGGCAATCCAGGTCGCCGCCAAACGCCAGGAGGCGGAAACGCTCCGTGCCTCGCTCACGCCTGAAAACTTCAACGCCCGCGCGCCGCAACTAGGCGGCGGTGACCTCGGTTGGCTCACCCAAGGCGACCTACCCGAGGAACTGGAGCGCGCGCTCCTGCCGCTCAACGCAGGAGAGATCAGCAACCCAGTGAGAGGCAGCTCTGGTTTTCACATCTTTTTTCTTCAGGATCGCCAAGTCGGCGCCGGCTTCCCGTCCTATGACGAGATGAAGCAAGAACTCTATCGAGAGATGCTGGACGCGGCGATGACGCGGCAGGAGAAGATCTTCCTCGATGAGATGCGCCGTAAGGCCGTCATCAACCGTATGCTCTAGCTTCGCTCGGGGCGTGCGCGGGCGTTTCGCCGGGACAACTCGTGACGGAGCGGGTCGAGCCATCCGCTCTTTTGCTGCTAGGCTGGCGGCCGATGAGCGGCGAAGTCAGAATCGAGCGAGACGGACCGATCGCGCGCGTGGTGTTCGACCACGAGACGCGTCGCAACGCGATCACGGTAGACATGTGGGAGGCGATTCCAGGCGTGGTGCGGACTCTCCAAGAAGACTCAGGGGTTCGCGTCGTCATCATGCGAGGCGCGGGATCTGAAGCGTTCGTCTCGGGCGCCGACATCTCGGAGTTCGAACAAACCCGGACCGGGAATGCTGGGCGAGAGTACGACGCAATGACCACACGGGCATTCGCGGCCTTGCGCCGGCTCGAGAAGCCACTTGTTGCATCCATTCACGGCTTCTGCATCGGTGGCGGAGCCGCCATTGCTCTGACTGCAGACCTCCGCTACGCCGCCGACGACGCTCGCTTCGCCGTCCCGCCCGCCCGTCTCGGCCTCGGCTACCACACGGCCGGCATCCGTGCCCTGATCCGGACGGTCGGCTTCTCCGAAACAGCGGACTTGCTGTTCACCGGGCGCCGCGTCCCCGCCGATGAGGCCCGTCACATCGGACTAGTCAACGAGGTCTTCGCCAAAGACGTCCTCGACGAGAACGTCGACCAACTCGCCCACATGATCGCCGACAACGCGCCGCTGACAATCCGAAGCGCAAAGATCAGCCTGCAGGAACTCGCCAAGCTCGAAACCGAGCGAGATACGGCGCGAATCAAGGAATCGATCGAGCGTTGCTACCAGAGCGAAGATTTCAAGGAAGGCGTGCGAGCCTTCCTCGAGAAGAGGAAGCCCCGATTCACCGGAGAGTGACGCCCCGTAGAGCCGACGCTTTGCGTCGTCCACGGGGCTTCGCTGGCACCCTGCCCCGTGGGCGATGCGCAGCATCGACTTTACGGGGTGGCACTGGCACCGCCCCTGCCGTAGAAGAACCTCCGAGGAGCACGACGATGCTGAGCAAGCAATCCACTGGCCTTCTGGCCTTCTGGCGCGATTACGATCGCAAGACCTACGTCAAGGCGGCAGTCCTCGCGGACCGCCTCGGGTACGACTCGTTTTGGCTGCCCGAGGTCTGGGGCTATGAGGTTTTTTCGCTACTGACCGAGATTGCGCTCAAGACCAAGCGAATCAAGATCGGGACCGGCATCATCAATGTATACAGCCGCTCGCCGGCGCTGATTGCAATGCAGGCCGCAACGCTGGACGAAATCAGTGGCGGGCGCCTGATTCTTGGGATCGGTACCAGCGGCAAGAACGTGATCGAAGGGCTGCATGGACGTGACTTCGACAAGCCGCTCACGCAAACCCGAGACGTGATCCGTGTCGTTCGGACGATGCTCGATCGCCGCCCTCTCAATGAAGCCGACACCAAACTTCGTCAGTATCGGCCGTTCACACTCGACTTCGAGCCGACACGTCCACGCATCCCGATCTACGTGGCCGCCCTCAAACAAAAATCGATCACCAGCATTGGCGAAATGGCGGACGGCTGGATGCCGGTCTTCTGGCCCTACAACCGTCTTGGAGACGGCCGCGATTGGATCGCGGAGGGCGCGGCCAAAGCCGGTCGCAACCCAGACGAGATCGCGACTGCGCCATTCATCACGGTCATTCCCATCCCCGGCAAGGGCGCGTCGGCCAAAGCGCGCGAGGTCATCTCGTTCTACATCGGGGGCATGGGCGACTACTACAAACAGCTCCTCAGCGGATTCGGCTACGAAGAGGAGTGCAACGAAATCGCGCGGCTCTACGGCGACAAGACGACGCGCAAGATGGCACCCGATGCGGTGACCGACGATATGATCGAGGTCCTCACCATCTCTGGTGATCCGATCTACTGCCGAAGAGAGATCGCGCGCCGACGCGAGCTCGGCATGGAGCAACCGATCATCAACTTGCCGCCAGGAATGCCCTGGCCCGGCATGGCTGCATTCATCACAGCGTTAGCGCGAGCGTAACGGAAATCATT
Organism: uncultured bacterium; assembly: GCA_937998345.1. GTDB lineage: Bacteria > Myxococcota_A > Polyangia > Polyangiales > Houyiibacteriaceae > SG8-38. The sequence goes on from CALLDH010000178.1 coordinate 15,225, forward strand.
ACAGTATTGACCCGAGTGTAAAGTCACGCCCTTTGGGTGGCTCGTCTCATGGGAACGAGTGAACAATTACGTATGGAATGAGAACAATTACGTATGGATCACCGGACCAACTCGCTGTAACAGTGGCTGCAGGGGCAAAGCAAAGCACCAGTTTTCGTAAATCGTGCGCTAAGCCAAACGCTTGGCTTTCGGGCTAAGCATCGACGCGGCCGGTCGGAAACGGGCTGACCGGCTGCGTCGCTTTTTTATCTCCAGACCAGAGCTGACGAGCGACCCAGCGCGCGCGCAGTGACACGCAAGTCACGCGTCGTCGGCGTCGTCGCTCATGATCGCGATCAGCTCTGCCTGCGAGTTGACTTCCGCCTTCCGAAAAATGGTCCCGAGCTGGGTCGTCACGGTTCGCAAGGAAGCTCCGCGTTGCTCCGCGATTTCTTTGACGGTGAGACCTTGCAGGACCGCATCGATGATCGCGTGCTCCGCCGACGTCGTGCCTTCCGGATACCGCAAGCGCGGCAGCGGAACGCTCAAGACGAGAATGTCCTCGTCCCCCACACGCATTCTGCTGACGCGCGGCCCCGCCTCCGATTCGAGATCTGACGTCGGACCGTCAACCTCGGTCAGATCCGCGCCGGTCAGATCTCCGGCATCCTTGGGATCGGACTCAACCATCACCACCGGTAAGTACCCGTTCCGCCCCAAACCGGTCAAGCCATCCCAATGCGGCGAGCGCGAAATGCCCAACGTACTGGCGCGCAGTGGCCACCAGGTCCCGCTAAAGGCCCATCTGCTTCGCGATGATAACCTTCATGATCTCGTTGGTTCCCGCGTAGATCCGCTGAACACGGGCGTCCATGTAAGCACGGCTGATCGGGTACTCGAGCATGTACCCATACCCCCCGTAGAGCTGCAAGCACGCGTCGACGACGCGGCCCTGCATCTCGGTCTGCCAGAGCTTGGCCATCGAGCACTCCTTGACCAGGTACTTCCCTGCAACGTGCTGTGCGATGAGATTGTCGAGGAACGCGCGGCCGACCTCGATCTCGGTGGCGCATTGCGCCAGCGTGAACTGCGTGTTCTGGAACTTGGAGATCGATCGCCCAAACGCCTTGCGTTCCTGCGTGTACGCGATGGCGTCTTCGAGCACCTTTTCCGCACTCGCCTGCGACATGACCGCCACGCAGAGCCGCTCTTGTTGGAGCTTCTGCATCAGCATCATGAAGCCGCCACCCTCCTGACCCAGCAGGTTCTCAGCGGGCACCCGACAATCGTCGAACGCGAGCTCCGCGGTGTCCTGGCTTTCCATGCCCATCTTCTCGAGCCTGCGGCTCCTGATGAAACCTGGCCTGTCCCCCTCGATGACGAACAAGGACAAGCTGCGATGCGGATCGTCGGAATTCTCCGTCCGAGCGGCAACAACGGCCAGGTCGCAGGACATTCCGTTGGAGATGAACGTCTTCGCACCGTTGATCACATACTCGTCCCCGTCGCGCTTTGCCGTAGTTGCGATGCCAGCCAAATCGGAACCTGTCCCCGGCTCGGTCATTGCGAGCGCAGTGATCGTCTCGCCGCTCACACAGCCGGGCAGCAACTTTGCCTTTTGCTCGGGATTACCAAACGAGTGAATGTACGGAACGATGATGTCGGAGTGCAGGCTGGCCGCCCAGCCGGACTCGTAGACTCGGCAAAGCTCCTCCATGACGATCACCGAATGAAGGAAGTCGCCGCCGGCACCTCCGTACTCCTCCTCCATCCAGGGGCAGAGGAAACCCGACTCACCGGCCTCCAGCCAGATCTCCCGGTCGACGACTCCCTGCTCCCGCCATTTCGACTGCTGGGGCATGACCCGGGTTTCCGCGAACTGTCGGAAGTTGCGCCGAAAGATGTCGTGTTCTTCAGAAAATAGGCTTCGTTCCATTGGTCTCCCCAGACTGAATGGTCATTCATTTACCCGAGCCTATCGCCCCTGGCAAGACCGGATCATCGCAGCGCGCTTGCCCCTCGGTGCTGGCGTATCTATGGTCCCGCGCGATGCGCCGCCGACCGGCACGTTTTTCTCTGCTTCTGGCTTTGTTCGCGGCGATTCCTGCCACTGCTCTCGCAAGTGGGGATGAGCATGGACTGAGCTACGACGTCTGGCTCATTCTCGCGGGAATGCTCCTCGCCGCGAAACTCGGCGGCGAGATCGCGGTGCGTCTGAATCAACCGGCGGTGCTCGGTGAGCTGTGCGCGGGCATCGTCCTCGGCAATCTGTACCTCGTGGGCATCCACACCTTCGACGGCGCGGCCGAGCTCGTTCCCGTAGAGTTCCTCGCGGAGCTTGGTGTGGTGCTTCTACTCTTCGAGGTGGGGCTCGAATCGACGCTCACCGAGATGCGGGCGGTCGCCCCCACCTCCGGCCTCGTCGCCATCATCGGTGTGGTGGCGCCCATGGCACTCGGATACGGGATTGGCCTTTGGCTCATCCCCGACGCGCCCTTTTCGCTTCACCTGTTCATTGGCGCAACACTGTGCGCGACGAGCGTGGGCATTACGGCCCGCGTCTTGAAAGACCTCGACGCGATGGCGCGCCCCGAGACCCGCGTCATCCTGGGCGCCGCGGTCATCGACGACGTGCTGGGCCTGATCGTGCTTGCCGTGGTCGCTAGCATCGCAGAGTTCGGCGACGTTCCAGGGCCCATGGACCTCAGCATCATCATCGGCCTTGCCGGAGGCTTCCTCATAGGAGCACTCCTCCTCGGCGCGTACGTCATGCCGGGTGTCTTCCGCGTGGCGTCGAAGCTCCGCACGCCGGACGTCTTGGCTGCCGTGGCCATCGGCCTGTGCCTGCTCCTCGCCGGCATCTCGGGCGCTGCCGGGCTTGCGCCCATCGTTGGCGCGTTTGCCGCAGGCCTGATCCTCGACGAGGTGCACGTCAGGCCATTCGGCCGCAAGTCGGCGCACGACCTCACGGAAATCATCGGCCCGATCGTCGCCGTCATGGCACCCATCTTCTTCGTCCGCACTGGCATGATGGTTCAACTCGGTGGAATCGGGACGGAGCCCCTACTTCTCGCCCTCGCGCTGACGATCGTAGCGGTCGTGGGCAAGCTCGTCGCGGGCCTGGGGGTCCGAGGCGGAGCCGCGGACAAGCTCACGGTAGGCATCGGGATGATTCCGCGTGGCGAGGTCGGCCTGATCTTCGCCAATGTCGGCGCTGGAATTCAGATCGAGGGTAAGCCGCTCATCCAGGGCGGCGTATACGCCGCCATCGTTCTCATGGTGATGGCCACCACGGTGGTGACGCCTCCGTGGCTCGCCCAGCGCATCCGGCAAGTGACGCGCAAGCAACTCGATGTCCCTTGAGGCCGCGCTCGAGAACGCGAACGCATCGATGCGTGACCTAGTCGAATCGCTCGGCTCGGACGAACGCATCGACGTCGCATCGCTCCCGGCCGGTGCGCTCGATTGGGCCATCGCAGAGGCTGCTCGGGCCCAACCCGACAAGCGCTTCATCCTCGTCACTGCGAGCCTCGAGGAGGCGTACCGGCATGAGTCGAACCTTCGCTTTCTCCTCGGAGACGAGAACGGGGACGTTCTGCTCTTCACCGCCGCCGACACGAGCCCCCTGCTGGACGTGGTGCCGGACCGGCGGGCCGAGATGCAGCGCATGGCCGTGCTGGCACAGCTCGCGGAACAGCAGCCCTGGCGCGCGCTCATCGTGCCTGCGTCCGCGTTTCTTCGCCGTGTTCCTCCGGTGGAACATGTTCGGTCGGGGCTGCTTTCGCTCGAGATCGCACAGCAAATCGAGCGTGACGACTTGGTGCGACGGCTAATGGAGCTCGGCTATCTCCGTGTACCGTTAGTCGAGGATCGCGGAACGTTTTCGGCGCGTGGCTCTCTGATCGACGTGTACGGACCCGACG
>CALLDH010000179.1 GCA_937998345.1 uncultured bacterium
GGCCCCGCTGGGCTTAGGAGCGCCACGCTAGCGCGCCCGTTTGGTGCTCGTCCCTTGCGACTCGTTGCCATGACTCTCCCTCTCCTTCCGTTGACCACCTGGCTGACCACCTGGCTGACCACCTGCGAGGGACAGAGTCACGAAGAACGCGCCATGATTCTCCCCCTCGACAAGAGCGCTCTTATTGACCACCTAACCTGACCACCTAAAGCGCTTTGACCACCTACATGACCACCTAACTTGACGCAAGCGCGGAGCGCCCCACTTTTCCGGGTGCCGAGCACGTTTATCCCGTTTTTACCGGGATAAAATCGTCGGGCGCATGGGGTCCGCATGGGGGTCGCATAGTGCTGAAAAGCGGTCTATTACCCCTCCGGAGGGGAGCGCTCTATCCAGCTGAGCTACGCGTCCTATTGGGGAGCACGTAACCAACCTGACTCCGCTGCGCAAGGAGTCGCTGCGATCTTTCGCTGCAAGGGTGTGCAACTTCGAGGTGTCACGTACCCGGAGAGTGTCCCCTACGGCGGATGGCTAGCAGGCATAGGATGGCGAGTAGGAAGTTCATCGGGAGCTCCGACTGCTGCTTTGCTACGTGGCAGCTGCAGCCGCCGCCATGTTCGGCACTGGGCGGTTGCGAGCCGCCTGAACCCGATTCGCCGCCGGACCCTGCGGAGCCCCCGGCGCCGCCCGCTCCACCTGAACCGCCCGCTCCTCCCGCGCCGGTGACGCCGGCCATTCTTGCGCCAGAGCCGGGGGGTACGCAGGTGAAGGTGAGCGGCTGGCCGGGCACGCCGGCTTCAGCGCGTAGGTCGTCTTCTGAAATCGGCATGCCGGGATCGGCGTTGCTGATGAATGTGCCGTCGCTTTGCCGGAGCCACCTCAGTGCCTCGCCGCCAACGACGCCTGACACCACAAGTTCACACTCGGTCGCGGTCCCGTGCAACGGAACGACAAACGGTGTAGCAGAACGCTCGACTAAGAGGTCCACGCGGGCGTCGTCTTCGGGCGGGCTCTCCTCGGTGAGCGTGATTTGCTGGCCTACGATCGGCGCAAGGTCGCTCTCGAACGCCATCAGAAGAGCTTGCAGGTTTGTGCGCTGGAGCTCGGAAAGCGAGAACACGTTCGCCGCCAAGAAATTGGATGCAGTCGAGATGCTCCCATCGTGAAGGAATCCGAATCCGCGGACCTGGTCTCCCATGAACGACTGGTCGATGTCGCTCACGAACGACGAAGGGCGCATCCCAAACATGCCCACCTTCTGATAGATGTTGCGCATGTGAGGGACCTTGAACTCCATCGTGAGGCTCTCGAATGTCGAGCCGCCATTCGTCCCGAAAAAGCCCGAGGCTCGATCGAGCGCGTGGCAACCATTGCAGTCGCTGACGACGTCCGTGATGGGTCCGATGTACACGTCGAGGCCCGCCTGTTCGTCCACGCGCAGGGTGTTGTCGAGCCGGCGAATGGGGTTCGGAGGATAGGTGAGGCGAAGCGCAAAGTCGGTGAACGCCTGCATGTCGCCCGCGGGGAGCTCTCCTTCATCGCGCCCGACCAGGCCTGGAAACGCGACGTTGAATGCGTTGAACGCCGCCTCGCTGTCCAGAGGGTCGCCTCCGGTGCTGCCTCCGGTTCGGTCGCCACGCCAGTGCATCGGGCCTGCATGAACCATCCCCCGAAGGCTCTGAGTCGTCATCGGGCCCTTGAGCGGGTCGAAGGGCGCCAGCCCGCAGACCGCACCGTTCTCGATTGCGCAGGGATTCGGATTCGGCACGGGCGATTGATCGGGGTCGCCGAGATCCCAGGCGAGGTCGTCCATGTCGCCGAACACGTGGCAGCTTGCGCACGATGCTTCACCGTTGCTGCCGGTTCGCTTGGCGTCGTAGAGGAGAGGCCGTCCGACGATGATGGAAGCAGGCTCAGGATTCGCGAGGGCCAGCGTTTGAATCACGCTTCGCGTGCTCGTATCCAGCACCACGATCGTGTTGTCGAAGCGGGTCATCACGTACAAACGGCCCCGCGCCTCGTCGAGGACCATCCCAGTTGGCCCGCCGTGCGGGAGCGGGATCATACTGGCAGCGTCCGGCACGAAGCTGTCGTCCCCGAGCGCGCTCACATCATAGGCTGCCACCGCCGAGGAACCGAAACCCGCAACGTAAAGCGTGGCGCCGTCGCTGCTGATCGCCATGCCCAGCGGGGTGGCGAGGCTGCGATCCTTCGTGCCGGCTGGTTGCGGCTGAGCTGCGTAGTCGATGTGCTTGTTGAGGTGTCGCGCCGTCACGAGCTTCGAGGGATCGACGATCGTGACCCGGGCCTCATGAAGGTGGCCCCGCACCGAAGGTGGCTCGCCGGACGGCTTGGGGCCCAAATCGCCGACCCAGCTCGCCAGCCCTTCGAAGCGTACACGGTTCCGCGCCTCGGTGTTGGTCACGTAGAGGTCGCCGGTCACCGGATCGACCAGCATGTTGAACAAGACCGTTCCGACGCCGGCGATGCGATTGGCCTCGACGGGCACCGGCGCATCAGCGTCGATCTCGAACACGTCGTAGTCGGGCAAGTCGAACCGCACCGCGTTGCTCCAATCGCGGCTGAGCTCATCTTCCCAGTTCCCCGTGTCCGGGTTGAGCCCGACGATGAGTCCGGCCTCACGACTTGGAATGCCCTCGAAGTTGGTGCGCGGCTCCGGTAGGGCGCCGGGGTAATCATTGCCAAGGATGGTGCATGGGCCTGGCGTGTTGCAGACCTGGCCTTCGCCCACGGTGGTGGTTTGGTTGCCGGAGCGAAACACGGCGGCGTACACGGTCGAACCGTCCGGCGTCGCGGCGAGCGCGCGCGGGCGGTCGCCGAACAAGACCAGGCGAGTCAGCGGAGTCCCGCCGAAGCTCGTCCCGAGGGCATCCGCATCGAAGACCCAGACATCGGCGCGCCCGAGGCCCGGCACGTCGAAGTCGCCCCGTGGATAGGGAGTGTTTTGTCCCCGGTGCGCCATCGTGATGAACGCTCGCTTGCCGTCGGAACCCGCGAACACGATGTCCCGAGGCTCGTCTCCCACGAGCAAGGTTCGCACGACTCGCGGGGGAACTGAGGCGACATCGACGATGGACACGCTGTCGGACAGATGATTGACGACCCACACTTCGCCGTCATCGCGCGCCGCCACCGCAACGGGCTCGAGCCCGACCGGCACCTCCGCTACAAACGAAAGCGAATCCTCGCCAACCTCGAAGATCTCGAGCGTGGCATTCGGCGTGTTGACCGCGAACAACTTCGACCCGTCGGGCGACATCGCGACGGGTCGAACCTGGCCCGCCTCGAACAAGGTGTACTCGGGAAGCTGCGCAGACACGGAGCCGCGCACACCGAGCCACGCCGCGACCGCAACCACCACCCCGCCAAGCGTCCTTCTCAGCATTTCCGCTCCGTAAGTGTAGCACGGCGACTAGGGTGTGTAGGTCCGGGGTGTTGCGTACCCGGAGCGTGTCCCCTAGAGACGCGACGTGGATCTGTGGCAGGCGGTCGTTGTCTTTCTTGTGAGTGCCGCGGTGCTGGTGCGGGCTGGCTCTTCACTGGCTGGGTATGCGGACCAGATTGCCGAGCGGATGCAGCTGAGTCGGCTCTTTGTCGGGACGCTCATGCTGGCGTTTGCGACCTCGTTGCCTGAGCTCGTTACCGACATCACCGCGGCCAGGGCGGGGGCGCCTGACCTCGCCGTGGGTGATCTGTTCGGTTCCTCGATGGCGAACATGGCGATTCTCGCGATCATCGACCTACTCTATCGAGGGAAGGTTTGGCCCTCGGTGGAGCTTGGGCATGCACGCGTGGCTGCGGTCGCGATCGCGCTGACGTCGATGGCCGCTCTCGGTGTGTTCACGCAATCGACGCTCACCATTGGATGGGTCGGTCTGACGCCGATTGTGATCGTGGTGGTCTACGTGCTCTCGATCGCCTGGTTTCGTCGCATGCCCCTTCTCGCGCGACCCGGTCTCGAGCAGCCGCAAATCCCCTTACAGGAAGCGACCGGATGGAGCGAAAAGGCGGCCAAGATTTCGCTCAATGGGCTCTGGCTCCGCTTCGGTATCTCGGCTCTACTCATCTTGCTCACGGCGCCGATCACCACGCTCAGTGTCAAGGCGATCGCCGATTCGACGGGCATCGCCCAAACCTTTCTCGGGGCCGCGCTCCTGGCCGTCACCACCTCCCTGCCCGAGCTCATTGCGTCGATCGCGTCACTACGAATCGGTGCATACGACATGGCGGTCGGCAATCTTTTCGGGAGCAACGTCGCCAACATGAGCATCCTCGTGTTTGCGGACCTCGCTTATACCGAGGGCCCGATTCTCGCGGCCGTCTCACAGGGGCAAGTCGTCGCGGCCATCGGCGCCATCTTGCTGATGTCGGTCGCGGTCGCTGCGATTGTCGGCGAATCAGAACAGACGCGCCTGCGCAAACTAGAGCCGGACGCGATCGTGCTCCTAACCATCTACGCTGCGACACTCGTCGCCGTCGCCTACTACGGCTAGGACTTCAACCTCAACGCCGACTGCGCTGCGGAAAGGCGCGCGATCGGAACGCGGTAAGGGGAGCAGCTCACGTAGTCGAGCCCCAGCCGGTCGCAGATGGCGATCGAGGCCGGGTCGCCCCCGTGCTCGCCGCAGACGCCGGTTTCGATGTCGGGCCGGGTCGCACGCGCTCCGCTCACGGCCAGGCTCATGATTCTGCCAACCCCGAGCTCATCGAGCGTGGCAAACGGATTCGCTGGCAGGATTCCGTCCGCGAGGTAGCGCATCAGGAACCCGGACTCGGCGTCGTCTCGGCTCATCGCGAACGTCATCTGGGTGAGATCGTTGGTGCCGAACGAGAGAAACTCAGCGTACTCGGCGATTTCGTCGGTGGTGAGGGCCGCGCGTGGGACTTCGATCATCGTGCCGAACTGGTAACCCACCTCGACGCCCTGCTCTTCCATCACCTGACGCGCCTCGGCTTCTAGCACCCCACGCTGCCGCTTGAGCTCGTTCACATGGCTGGTGAGGGGGATCATGATTTCGGGGATCACCTTGAAGCCCTCACGAGTCACCTCACAGGCCGCCTCGAAGACCGCCCTGACCTGCATGCGTGTGAGCTCGGGAATCTGGATACCAAGCCGCACGCCGCGGAGACCCAACATTGGATTGGCCTCGCGGAGCGATCCGACCCTGTCGAGCATTGCGTGTGTTTCCGATAGGTTAGTCGTGATTTCCTCGACCTCTGCGAGATTGCGTGCGCTCGTGATCCGAATCTGAAGGTCGGCGAGCTCCCGGCTCAGGTCTTCGAAGCCCGGAAGGAACTCGTGGAGCGGGGGATCGATCAGGCGAATGATGACAGGAAGGCCGTCCATCGCCCGGAAGAGGCCTGCGAAGTCCGCCCGCTGGAAGGGAAGCAGCGCATCCACCGCCTCGCGTCGCTCCGCAGGCGACCGGGTCATGATCATGCGCTGAACGGTCGGCAAGCGCTCCGGCTGGAAGAACATGTGCTCGGTCCGACAGAGGCCGATCCCCTCGGCCCCGTACTTCCG
>CALLDH010000180.1 GCA_937998345.1 uncultured bacterium
GATCCGCCCACCAGGCTCACCCATCCCTCGGCCCGCTCGAAGGCGCGCAACATGGGGACCGTCAACCCCGCTGGCATGTCGCGCACCCGCTCGTAGGAGATCGAATACGCATAAGTGGCGAGCAGGGCTGCCCAGCGATCGGCATCGGAGTCGGTCAGAAGGTCGCCTAGAGTCAGCCGACGAAGCTCGTGGTCCGGCAACCTGGTGCGCTTGTTCAAGCGCAGTTCCTGTAGGTGAATGCTCACCAGGTCGATGCGCTGCCCAAGACGCTCGATGACGGACTCGTGGGCGCGACGAATCGAGCCGGGAGAGAGATGGTGCTTGCCGTCATGCGTCCAGAAGGTCGTCGTGCCGGGGACCGTCCGTGTCTCGCAGCCTAGGGAGTCGAAGAGGCGCATGAGCGTGGGGAAGTTGTGCCTCTCGAACTCAATGACGCCCGCATCGAGCAGAAGGCCCGGGTCGAGGTCACAGCTGACGTTGCGATTGAGCGTACGAACGTGCCCGCCGAGGATCGGCGCCTTCTCGAAGACCGTCACGTCGTGGACCCCGTCGAGCAGGTGGGCCGTCACGAGACCCGCGCTTCCGCCTCCGATGATCGCAATCCTCATCTGTCCGACCTCCGTACCTCGTGCCGAGCATAGAAGGCTCCTCGCGGCGATCCCTTGTGCCTCCTGAGAACCCCGTCGACCGCACAATCGTTGACGTTTCCATGCCAGGGGTCAAGCGAACCTCTCCTGATGCTTCTTGCCGTACGCCCTGCTCGCGACCGCCAGAGCGAAGCGCCGGGCCGTCGAGCATTGCGCTATGGTATCGTGTCCTGTTGATGGCCCCCGCGACCCCAGAACGTTTTGGTGACTACGAGCTACGCGAGCGACTCGGTGTCGGCGGCATGGCCGAGACGTTTGTCGCGATTCGGCGCGGCCCGGGCGGCTTCGAACAGCGCGTGTGTCTCAAGCGCATCCTGCCCACGTTCGCGGGTGACACGGAATTCGTGGAGATGTTTCTTCGCGAAGCGCGCATGTCGGCGCTCTTGCATCACGGGCACATCGCGCGGGTGCTCGATTTCGGCATCGCCGACCGCGCCCACTACCTCACGCTCGAGCTGATCGAAGGGACCGACCTTCGGGCGGCGTTGCGTCATCTGCGCAGGCGCGGGGAATCGCTCGACCCGGGGCTCACGTCGTACGTGGCGCACGCGCTCGCTTCGGCACTCGACTTTGCGCATACCGCAGACGAGAACGGCAACGCTGCCGGCATCATCCATCGCGACGTGTCGCCGTCGAACGTGCTTCTAAGCAACGCCGGTGAGGTGAAGCTCGCGGACTTCGGGATCGCGAAAGCCAGCAACCTGCCCGGCAGCATCCAGAGCGCCGCACTCAAGGGAAAAATCCCCTACATGGCACCCGAGTATGCGCTGGGCCGGCACTGCAGCGCACGCTCGGATCTCTTCTCGCTCGGCGTACTGCTCTACGAGTGTCTCGCCGGGTACCGCCCCTTCGACGGTGGCAGTGATATGCAGACGCTCGACCGAGCCCGAAACGGCGGGCACGACCTTCTTCACGAGGCCGCACCGGAGACGCCCGCGCCGCTCGTAGACGCCATCGAATCGCTGTTGGTCCCCGACCCCGACGAGCGGCCGCCCAACGCCGCCGCCTTCATCGCCATGCTGACCGAGGTGCCCCCGCCCCCGCTCGCGCAGCGCGACTTGGGCGAGCTCGTTCGCGCGGTCGAAATCGACGGCGCCATCCCGAGCGCACCCGGTCTAGCGTCGACTCGCGCGGCCCCTACTCTGCGTCCTCGGAAACACCTTCCATCTCGGAAGTAGCGTCGCCGTAGGTGTTCTTCTCTTGGTCTTCGAGCAGGCTGAGGCCGATGGCCATTGCCTTGCGTAACCGCTGAAGGATTTCTTCGTCGGTTGCGATTTTCTCGATTGCCATCGAGAGCTTGGATTCGAGCTGCGACTTCATGGCCTCGAGTGAACCGACGCGCGATTCGAGGTCACGCTCGTTGCCCTCGAGAATCCCGACTCTGGTCTGACTTGCGTCGAGCTCTTGCTGCAAGCCGTCGCGCGCTTCCTGGGTCTCCCCAAGCTCGGTCTGAAGCCGGTCCCGCGTCTCTTGAGTTTCGGAGAGCTGGGTACTCGTCGTCGCCAAGCTGCTCGCGGTTTCATTGAGCTTGGTTTCAAGCTCGACCGCGCGCTCCTCGTTCAGCGCCTCACGCTCCCGCGCGCCCGCCAGCTCGGTCTCGGTGTCGGCAAGCTTCCGTCCCAAGGTCGCGAGTTGCTTGGAGTGCTCTTGCTCCTGGGTCTCGATTTCGAGTTGCTTCTCGCCCTGGAGCGCGGCCTCGCGCTCTGCCATCGAGCGTTTCCACTCGGCTTCCGCCTCGGCCATGTTGGTCGAAGCGGCGGTGTCGAGCTCCTCACGCAGTGACGCCAGCGACGCCTGCTTGGCGGCGTCTGCCTCCGCCGCAGCCTGTGCCAGAGCAGCTGCCTGCGCGTCAGCTAGCTCCGACCGAAGCGAAGCCAGCGCGGTTTCCTTCTCGCTGGCCGCTGCATGGAGCGCGGCCGCGTGGTCTTCCTGAGCCGCGGCGAAGGCTGCCGCCGACTCCGCTTTGAGCAAGTCCGTGGCCTCTTCCTGCGCTACGCGAAGCCTGGCTATCTCGGCGTCGTTCGCGTTCTTCAGTGCGTCGACATCTGCGACGCGCCCTTCTCGCTCTTGCGCCAGCTCACCCTCGAGCGATTCGGCCTTCGTCTTCTCACGCTCGAAGCGCCCCTTGACGTCCTCGTACCGCTTGTTGGCGTTTTCCTTGTCCTCACTGAGACTCGCGATGGACTCTTGCGCCTTGGACAGGGAACGCTCGAGACCGGCGGTCTTCTCGTCGAAGTCGGCGCGTGCGCGCTCGAGAACAATCGACTGATCTTTGAGATCGATGATCTCTTTGTCCCGCGCGCTCATCTGATCGCGCAGCTCGAGGATCTCTTTGTCCTTCGTGTTCAACGCTTCGCGAAGGTCGAGGAACTGACGGCTGGACACGCCGCCGGACGACTCGGCCAGCTTCGCCTTGAGCCCAGAGATTTCGGAGCGCAGACGTGCAACCTGGATCTCGCCCGTATTGGGGCCCTCCGTGGGCGCCGGTGGTGCCGACTCGGGCCTCATGGAAGGAGGCGGTGCCGAGGGTGGCGCAGACGCGGCGGACAGCTCCTCGGGTGGAACGTCGGAGACCATGATCACGTCGTCCAGCTCCACATCCTCGTACTCACCGGTCGCGGTCGTTACGGATTCCGCATCTTCCGCGACCTCGGCAGCTTCAGGCTGCTCGGAGGACGATTCGCCCTCGCCGTCCATCATGAGCGCGTCGAAGGCGCTCTCGGCAAAATCATCGATCTCTTCGTCGATTTCGGGTGGCTCCCCGATCTTGGTTGGCACATCGCTCGACATGTTGTCATCCGACATTTGGACTCCCCTTCGATTCCCTAAGCCAGGGTATCAGCGTTCTCGCCTTTTGAGCGAAAGTGCGTCCAGCCCAGCCCCCAAGCGCATGCAAAGTTACGCCAGCGTCAGAAAAAAGAATAGAGGTCCATGGCGCATCCTGTCAACGTCAGAAGCCCGGCAAAACGCTGGGTCCTGCAGAGTTTCTAGTGTGCGACGCGGGCGTTGGCCGCGAGTTGGAAGAGGACCCGGCGATCGAGGTCTCCGAAAAACGCGTAGTTCACGCCACCATGCTGGCGGATCGTCACCACGTTGCCGCCCACATCGTGATAGTAGAGCTCCCGGCCACCGACATGTGTGCGTTGGGCGTTTCGCACGATCTCGGACGACTGGAAGAGCAGCAGTGTGACGCGGCGCCCATCACGGATGTAGTAGAGGGCCGCTGCTGGCTGGGCGCCGACTCTGATATAGCGGGCGCCAATGAACTTCATCCCTGGCTCTTCGAAGGTCGCAGGCTGGACCGGGAACGGGGTCTTGCCTTGGAAGTAGCGAACGACCTCCTGTGGGGCCTCGGCCTGCACGTCGGAGGGCAGCGCCTGGGAGTGCAGGTTCACGACGTCCTGGAGCATGCCAGCGCTTTGGTACTCCGCGCTCTCCGGCAAGCCAACCACGCCGCCGATGATCAAGATAGCCGCGGCGGCCGCCGCAATCGGCCAAGTCTGACGCCATCGCATCGGCCGCACCTCGATCAACGAAGTGTGCTCCGCCCTCGCCTCATCGAGCTCGGCCAAGCGACGGACTGCACGGCCCCACAGATGTTCGGGTGCATGAATGCCACCGATCGATTCGCGTGTCTGCCGACGCAACGAGCTTTCGAATGCGAGGTGCTCTTGACAGCCCGGGCACGCTTCCAAGTGGCGTTCGAACTCGATCTGGGTTGCGGGATCGAGCTCGCCATCCACGAATGCACCGAGGTGACGTCGCACGAGCTTGCAACTCATGACTTCACCGTCTTCCTCGAGCGAAACGCTTCGAGTGGAATCGGATCCTCGATATCGGTGTCGTCGTCTTCGATGATGCCGAGCTGCACGGCGTGTTTTTGTAGGGAGGTCTGGAGCTGCTTCCGTGCGCGATGCAGGCGGGACATGACCGTGCCGATGGGACATCCAACGACATCGGCAATCTCTTTGTAGGAAAGCTCTTCAACGTCGGCGAGGAGCACCATGGCGCGGGCCTCATCCGAGAGCTCGTCGAACGCGTGTTGAATCTCGCGTCCGATCAGCCGCCGTTGCGCATCGCCCACAGGGTCGGTGAGACCTCGCATGCTCGCGCGGCTCATCACGCCTTCGCCGACGGGCACCGCCATTGGGCCGTCAAAGACTTGCCGTTCGCGGCTGGCGCGACGGTATCGGTTGACGAACGTATTCATCTGGATTCTCAGAAGCCATGCTTTGAAGTTCGTGCCCGCTTCGAAGCGATCGTAGAAACGATAGGCGCGCACCAGCGTATCTTGCACCAGGTCCTCGGCATCGACTGGCGAGCGTGTGAGTCGAAGCGCCATTGAATAGAGCGCGTCCAAATGGGGTCGCGCTTCTACCTCGAACAGCTGCCGTTCAGCGGCGAGCTTCTTGGATTTTCGTGGCATGCCTGCTCTTAGAACCCGGGGAAACGGGAATTATTCCAAGTTATCAGGCGACTCGCTTTTTGAGGAGCTCTGGCGCAGTTTCGCTTCTAATTCCTCGATTCGAGCCTGAAGCCGGAGCACCTCACCCTGCAGCTGCTTCACATGAGCGGTGGCGCTCTCTAGCAGAGTGCGGACACGGTCGTCCGCGGCGCTGTACACCTCGGCGCCTAGCTCCTCGGCACGGCCCACGAGCTTGCCGACGGGCCCTTCCTTCAGCGAAGAAAGGAGTTTTGCGCGCCCTTCTTGAATGAAGCCGCGAAGGCTCTGCACCGACCAGGCGCTGGAATTTCCCCGCTTCTGCTCTTCGTAGATGATCTGGGCGAGCGTGACCTTAGTGAGATCGGCCTTGGACCGATTGTCGACCACCTTGACTTCTTCGCCGTTGCGAACGAACTCCGCGATCCGGTCGAGCGTGACATATCTACTGTCGCGCGTGTCGTAGAGTTTTCGGTTCGTGTAGCGCTTGATGACCCGAATCTGTTCCGCCTCAGCCATGACTGCCACGAGGCTAGCCCGGCGACGCACTGCGTCAAGGTGGCGCTTTGGTATGCTCTCAGTACGCTAACCATTGGGGGGCACCGGGGCCGTGGAGCACGCAACATCGTTCGGAGAGCTCTTTGGGCGACTGGCACGCCTGGACGAGATCGACATGCGGGTGGGCCTGATCTGCGAACGATTCGAGTCGCTGTCCGATCAAGAATCGATACAGCTGCTCGACGAAGCGCATCGTGGCGCGGCGATTGGCGCGACCGACGCGCAGTCGGTGTTTCTCGCACTCGGATGGGCGCTCTTCGAACCGCGCCTTGCGCCGAGACGACCGGAGCTTGGCGCTGCCGCGAGGCGCGCCGAGCTCCACCACATCGCGGACTTCGTCGCACCGTTTTTGGACGATGACCCGCCTGCGGAAGACAAGCGGCTGGTTCCCGACTTCGGGCGCGAACGCCCACTGACACTCGGCGAACGGAAATCGCTCGCGCGCACACACGATCGTTCATTGATTCAACGCGTCGTGCGCGACCCCCACCCTGACGTGGTTCGCATTCTGCTCGACAACCCGTCGCTGACCGAAGACGACGTCGTGCGCATTTGCGCGGCGCGTCCCAATCATCCGTCGGTATTGCAAACCGTCTACCGCCATCGACGATGGGTCGTGCGCTACCGGCCACGCAACGCGATGGTGCGCAACCCGGACACTCCACTCGACACCGCGCTGCTACTCGCCCCGCTCCTGCGTAAGGGAGAGCTCAGAGAAGCGGCGTCGTCGTCGGAACTCTCGCCGCCGCTTCGTTTGAGCTGCAAGGCGATCCTCGAGATGCGCGCGACGTGACGGCTACTTGGACTCGACCTTGTCGACCACTTCGGCGTCCTCCACTCGGGAGGCGGCCTGCTGCGGGACCTGCTTGTTGGCAGGAGTTACATCGGGCGTGACGTCGATGTCGTCGTCGGTGTTGAGGCCGCGCTTCAGGTTCCGAATAGCCTTTCCGAGCCCCTCGCCGATTTGAGGCAGCCGTCCGGCGCCGAAAATCAGCATCACGATCAGAAAAACAATGACTAGCTCGCCGAATCCGAGATTGGGCACGGTATCCCCTCCGTCTGGTTCCACGGTACGCCGCTCCGAACGGGTCCGCAAGTCCAGGGGTGTGGTATGGGGAGCCAGCATGGAGAGCTATCGAGAGCTAGACCCTACGAATGTTCGTGGCGTCGTGTTCGATATCGACGATACCGTGACCCGAAATGGCGTGCTCGAGGCGGATGCGTACGCGGCTATGCACCTGCTGGCCGGGGCTGGTTTCGAGCTGGTGGCAGTGACGGGCCGTCCCCTCGGCTGGACCGATGTGATTGCGCGCCTCTGGCCGGTCCGGGTTGCCGTCGGCGAGAACGGCGCGGGTTGGACCTGGGTCGACGACGCTGGAACACACGAGGGCTACTACTGCGACGAGTCCGAACGTGCTGGCCAGGCCACTTTGCTCGAGAGGATCCGCCTCGAGGTCGAGTCTGCGATGCCCCATGTGCGAACGACCCACGACCACCGGCACCGCCGATGCGACCTTGCTTTCGATGTGGGCGAGTCGGTGTCGTTGCCGCGCGCAGAGATCGACGCCCTGGTCGCGCTCATCGAGCGCTTGGGAGCTCGCAGCTCGGTCTCGACGGTGCATGCACACGCGGTCCCAGGCCCATGGGACAAAGCGGAAGGCGTGGCGCGCGCGGTCAGCGAGGTGCTCGGCCTCGACCTGAGTAGCGAGATCGAGCGCTGGGTGTTCGTCGGCGACAGCGGCAACGACGCCGCGGCGTTTGAGCGCTTCCCAAAGAGCGTCGGTGTGGCGAACGTTCGGGAACACTTGGACCGGCTCCCCGTGCACCCAAGCTACATCACGGATGGCGACCGAGGCCGTGGGTTCGCCGAGCTCGCTGCCTACCTGGTGGGTGCCCGTGGCTAAGCGCACCCGGCGGCGCGGTGCGGCCGGATCGGAAGCGCACTACGAAGACGGGCGCTACTATGATCAAGCGTACCGTAGGCGCCGGCACGACGTTCGCTTTTACACCCGCTTGGCGGTCGACTCGGGAGGCCCTGTGCTCGAGCTCGGCGCTGGAACCGGACGCGTGGCGCTCGCCATTGCGAAAGCTGGCGTCGACGTCGTCGGCATCGAACCGATGGTGCCGATGCTCGAGCAGGCCCGCGAGCGGCAGGCGCGTCTCTCTCGTGCGGCTCGAGATCGAGTCGAGCTCCGCCAAGGCGACCTCACCCGTCTTCGGCTTCGCCGGAAGTTTCCCTTGGTCATCGCGCCCTTCAACGTATGGATGCACCTCTACTCGCGCGAGGAGATCGAACGTGGTTTTGCCACCGTGCGCCATCACCTCGAACCCGGAGGCCGCTTCGCGTTCGACGTGTTGTTGCCCGACCCCGTCAGCCTCTCGCGCGATCCGTCCAAACGGTACCGTGGCGGTGATGTCCCCCACCCGCGGGATGGCGTCCGGTACCGATACAGCGAGTATTTCGGCTACGACCCCGTGACCCAGATCGAAACCGTCGTGATGGACTTCGAGTATCCTGAAAACGACGCGCGATCGTTCTGTACACCGCTCACCCAGCGGCAGTTTTTCCCCGCAGAGCTCGAGGCCTTGCTGCACTACAACGGCTTCGACCTGGAGTCTCACACGGGAGACTTCGACGGTAGGCCGATCACCCGGGACACCGAGTCTCAGGTCCTCGTTGCCAAAGTGCGCCGCCCTACTCCCTGAGCAAGACGTCGCAGTAGTACTTCACGCGCTTCACGATTTTGCCGTGGGCACGATTGTGAATGTCCTTCTTCAGGGCGAGCAGGACGCGACGCTGAAACGTGTAGCTGTTGCGGGCGGGCTTTGGGGGCGGCCCGCCTCCTGCGGCTTCGATAGGAGCCCAGAGTGCGTCGGTGGGCCATTGCCAGACTTCGAGGTCGGCCGAGTCGACCTGCCCGATCATGTGCTCCGCCAACGCGAGCTTGTGGGCATCATGGGCGAGGTCGGCTGCCCACTTGCCGACCTTGTCGGTCACCGGGCGATCATGGGTGTGTACGGTAATCGGGTCGCCCATGCCCTTCTTCGCCGGCCCCGCCTTGCCATATTCGACCGCATCAGGATCGTTCTCGAGGCCGAGGAACGCGAAGACGCGCTCGAGCTGCTGTTCGGGCTCCGTCACGAGATCTTCATAGGCGAGGTGCAACAGGGGAACCGGACGCTCGCGCAAGAACCTGGCCATGGCCGGCACATACCGCTCGAGGATCGGATTGAACGCGTGCGCGGCCTGCCAGTCGCCATTGAAAAAGCTATTCGCGTATGAGCTGAAGACCGCCAGTGGATGCCGGGTGAGAACCACGTACTTCGCGTCTGGGTAGAGGCGTTGCAGAAACGGGAGCACCAGGGCGTTGGCGGGCGTCTTGTCTAGAAAGTAGCTGCTCTCACTCGTCGACAACATCCGGCCATACAGCGTGTCCGTGTAGGCCCGGAGCGCGTCGAGATAGTCCTGCTCCCCACCGGGAAGCCCCTCGATGAACGCCTTGGTCGCCTCGGCCGCGTTGATGTGATCGTAGGGCGCCTTGTCCACGTTGTCGTAGACGCCGAGGTGCGCGATAGGCGTGATCAGGTGTGGCTCCGGGTGCGTGAAGATCTCGGAGTGCGCACCCATCATGCGCTGTAGCAATGTCGAGCCAGCGCGGGGCGGCGAGATTACGAAGACCAGCGACATGACACCCGCGGCAGTCGCTTACCCTTGTGCGGCAAGCTGCCGCAAGACGTACTGCAAGATGCCGCCATGGAGGTAGTATTCGACCTCCTGCGGCGTATCGATTCGGGCCTTGACCGTGAACGACTTGCCGGTGTCGGTCTGAACCGACAGGACCTTGCCCGGGGCAAGACCCTCGGTGATCCCGGAGATCGAAAAGGTTTCCTCTCCGCTGAGCCCGAGCGCCTCGCGGCTCCCGCCTGCCTCGAACTCGAGAGGAAGGACCCCCATGCCGATGAGATTGGAACGGTGGATGCGCTCGTAGCTCTCGGCGATGACCGCACGAACGCCGAGCAGCAAGGTACCCTTAGCTGCCCAATCCCGCGACGAGCCCGTCCCGTACTCCTTGCCCGCAAGGACGACGAGCGGCGTACCATCGGCCTGGTACTTCATCGCCGCGTCGAAGATGCTCATCTGCTCGTTGCTCGGCAAATAGCGCGTGACGCCTCCCTCGGTGCCTGGGGCCAATAGATTGCGAAGGCGAATGTTCGCGAACGTGCCGCGCATCATGACCTCGTGATTGCCGCGGCGGCTGCCGTAGCTATTGAAGTCGCGAGGGGATACGCCGTGTTCTTGCAGATACTTCGCGGCGGGACCATCGAGCGCAATGGCTCCGGCGGGCGAGATGTGGTCGGTCGTCACTGAATCACCAAGTAGGCAGAGCAC
Source organism: uncultured bacterium (assembly GCA_937998345.1). Classification (GTDB taxonomy): domain Bacteria; phylum Myxococcota_A; class Polyangia; order Polyangiales; family Houyiibacteriaceae; genus SG8-38. The sequence continues at coordinate 10,037 of CALLDH010000180.1, forward strand.
GCGGGCGCCCTCGATGTCCTTGAGAGGAGCCGGCTCACCGGCCTCGACCCCTTCGAAGAACGGCGGCAGGCGAACATAGGTCGACTCCGGGACCCAGCCGTAGCGGTCCGCTTGTTCGAAGCTCACCTCCCGCCACTGCGGAGGTCCATCGAGCACGACCGCGTAGCGCTCGACGAACTGGTCCTTCTTGACCGAGGTTCGGAGTGTTTCGGTGATCTCCTGATGGGTCGGCCAAATGTCGCGAAGGAACACGTCCTTGCCTTCGGTATCCTGCCCGATGGGATCGCTCTCGAAATCGATGTCCATCGTTCCCGCGAGCGCGTATGCGACGACCAGGGGCGGCGACGCGAGGTAGTTGGCGCGGGTCAGCGGGTTAACGCGGCCTTCGAAGTTTCGGTTGCCGCTCAACGCGGACGTCACCACCAGATCGTTGGCTTTGACCGCTTCCGCGATCTCCGGATCGAGAGGTCCCGAGTTACCTATGCATGTCGTGCAGCCGTAGCCGACCAAGTTGAAGCGCAGGATGTTGAGCTCTTCGATCAGGCCCGATGCCTTCAGGTACTCGGTGACCACCTGTGAACCTGGCGCAAGGCTAGTCTTCACCCAGGGCCGGGTGCGGAGGCCCTTCTCGACCGCCTTCTTGGCCACGAGGCCCGCAGCCAGCATGACCGCCGGGTTCGAGGTGTTGGTGCAACTGGTGATCGCCGCAATGACAACAGCGCCGTTCTGCAGGTTGAAGGTCTCGTCACCACGAGTGACCGCGACCTTCTTGTCGGCCGACTCCTCGAAGCCCTGAAGCACATGATGCCAGGAGCGCTTCGACTCACTGAGCGGAATGCGATCCTGGGGGCGCTTCGGACCAGCTATCGAGGGGACCACATCCCCGAGGTTGAGATGAAGGGTGTCTGTGAACCGCGGCTCGGGGTCGCTCGCCGTATGGAAAAGCCCCTGCTCCTTGAGCACTCGCTCGACGACGTCGACGTGCGCGTCTTCTCGCCCACTGAAGCGAAGGTACGCCAGCGTCTCGTTGTCCACGGGGAAAAATCCCATCGTCGCACCGTACTCAGGCGCCATGTTGGCGATGGTCGCGCGATCCGGAAGCGCGAGGTTCTCCATGCCCTCGCCGTAGAACTCGACGAACTTCCCGACGACGCCCCTCTCGCGGAGCATCTGGGTCACCGTCAGCACCGCATCTGTCGCCGTGGCACCCTCGGGGAGTTTACCCGTCAGCTTGAAACCCACGACCTGAGGCAGGAGCATGCTGATCGGCTGACCAAGCATCGCAGCCTCGGCCTCGATGCCTCCCACACCCCAGCCGAGAACGCCGAGACCGTTGATCATCGTGGTGTGCGAGTCGGTGCCGACGAGGCTATCGGGATACGCGATGCACTGACCGTTCGCGTCACGCGTGAAGACGACGCTCGCGAGATACTCGAGGTTGACCTGGTGCACGATGCCGGTGCCCGGAGGCACGACGCGCATGTTCTCGAAGGCGCTTTGGCCCCACTTCAGGAACTGATAGCGCTCTTGGTTGCGCTCGAACTCGCGCTTCACGTTGTCTTCAAAGGAGCGCAGCAGGCCATACGAGTCGACTTGAACCGAGTGGTCGATCACCAAATCAGCGGGCTGCAGCGGGTTGATTCGACTCGGGTCGCCGCCCATCTTCGCGAACTGATCGCGCATCGCGGCAAGGTCGACCACCGCCGGCACGCCGGTGAAATCCTGAAGCAGGACACGCGACGGGCGGAAGGCGATCTCGGTGCTCGGAGTCGCAGAGGGGTCCCAGTTGGCAACTGCCTCGATGTCCTCACGAGTGACCGTCTTGCCGTCTTCATAGCGGAGCAGGTTCTCGAGCAGGACGCGGATGGAATACGGGAGCGTATCGATGCCTTTGAAGCCCGCCCGGGTCAGCGCATCCAGGCGGTGAATCACGGCCTGACGGCCTCCAGCGTGGATCGTGACACGGCTCTGGAAGGAGTCCTGTGATGTCATGAGTGAGTGCCTACCACGCAAGGTGTGGCGCGCCACCCCGCTCCTCGGCTAAGGTGGAAAACGCTGCGTGACAAGCGTCGTCAAAGGCGCTAGAAACTGCAGCCTTCGGCGCCGTAGCCAAGTGGTAAGGCAGAGGTTTGCAAAACCTCCATTCGTCAGTTCGATCCTGACCGGCGCCTCCAGAAAAACCAGGGCAAAACGCTCCTCGGACGCCCGCTGGTACTTTTCGAGAACCGATCGCGAGAGGTGGATCGGACCTTGGTCGTTCGTTCGAGTTCGTCGTAAGCTCGTCCCGAACTCCGACCGCTTCGAGGTCCTCGAGCGCGTACCGGCAGAGTGCCGGTAAGACGACGCGTCAACGGTGGGTTCGACTGCCGTGGCGGTACACCTTGCGTAGCGCACCGAGTGCGCGGCTACGGCTGCACCTCAAACGCACCCACGTCACACATCGTGCCGTCGGTCTCGGGTCGTGGTTGGTCGCGCTGGTCCTCAGTCACCCCACAGTCCACTTCCGGAATCTTGTCGATGGCAACGCTGTTGACTCCAAGCGCGTGGGTCATCGTCGGTCCGCCGTTGTCGGCAAGCTCGCCGAGGTCTAGCTGTCCTGCGGTGACGCCCGACTGGTCGCCTGTTTGGCCGAAGCCGCAGGTGTCGCCGGGGCTTTCGATGTTGTAGCCGTCGGAGGTGAACAAGTTCGGGCCTCCGCAGGTGCCTTCCAGGATGGTGCCTTTGAGCATTTGGGAAGCAGCCGAGTCACTCGAGATGGCACTTCCGTTCGGCGCAGAGTTGTTGGCCACAGTGCTGTTGATTAGCGATACGTCCACCGTGCTGTTGTCGGTGTGAATGCCGCCACCGAGACTCCCTGCGGCATTGCCGGATACGGTGCTGTTGATCAGCGTCAGGCTTCCGCTGTTGTAGATGCCGCCACCGCGGATTCCTGCCACATTGCCGGAGACGGTGTTGCCGATGGAGATCAAGGTCCCGTCGCTCCAAATGCCGCCCCCCAAACCGAACGAGTCGGACACATTCCCGGACACGGTGCTGTCCGTCAACGTCATCGCTGCGCTGAACTCGTTCCTCACGCCACCGCCCTGGTTGTCGCTGATGATGCAGGTATCAACCGTCGCAGTTCCGAAATTGCGCAAACCGCCGCCGATGTTCGTGGACAACACGGAATCCCGCAAGACGAGGGTCCCGTTGTTCAGGATGGCCCCTGCCCGGTTTGTCATGTCGTTTCCTTGGATCACGTCGATGGCAAGCAGTTGCGCGTTCGCCGTCTGGTCCACGGTGAACACGCGGTGGTCGAAGTCGCCATCGAGCGTCAAATCGCCTCCACCATCGAGGATGACGTCGTTGCTGATGACGATTTCGGCTTCGGTCGTGATCGTCTGGGGTCC
>CALLDH010000181.1 GCA_937998345.1 uncultured bacterium
CTCCGACACACCGCCGCCGAGATTGGCGTCCGAGAGTTGAGCGTAGGCCCGCAGCCTCACGTGCGTGTCGCCTTGGCGCCGGGCGACGTCGTGCAAGGCGAGTGCCGCACTGGGTGAGCCCGGTGCTTCCAAGAGCGCTTGCTCGTATGCATGGTGGGCGGCGGCCAGATTTCCGCTGCGCTCGGCGGTTGCCCCGGCGAGAAGAAGCGACAGCTCGCCGAGGGCGGTGCCCGATTCACTCCGGGAGCGTTCGCGGGCCAACGACACCACCTCTTCGGGGCGACCCCCTTCGCGCAAGACACCATCGAGCAATGTCGCGATGTAGCGGTCGCCCGGGGCAGCAAGCAGCGCTTGTCGAAGGACGCGCTCCGCCGCCTCCCAATCCCGGCTTCGGGCATAGGCCTGCCCCGCAGCGCACAAGTGCCCTAGCTGCGCGTCTCCGGCGCTGAGTCCGGCGATTGATTCGTGGGCCTGCGCCAAGAGGCTGGTGTTGCCCGCCCACGCGGCCTGGGCCCGAGCAAGGTGCGGGGCCCACGCTTGGTTGTTCGCATCCCCGAGGCCATCGCGGAGGAGCAACTGCGCCTCCGGACTTGCCCCAAGAACGTTCTGCGTCACGTCGTAGCGAGTGAAGGCGAGCGTTGCCCGCTCGGCGGGCTCGATGTCGCACTGCATCAGCTCCTCGCAACGCTCTAGGATCTTGCTGGGCTCCTTGGCGGTCAGCGCAGCGCCAAGGGCTTCGCGAAGGATCCATGCTCTGGAGGTCGCGGCAGCGCTGCTGGCCTCGCTGTAGACCGACTGCGCCTCGGCGGACGTGGACGGATCGGTGGCGGCCAGTTGTGCCGCGCGCCAGGCGAGTCGAGCGAGCGCGTCTCCATCGGCGGTTTCTCCGCGCTCGCGCAATCGCTCCGCTCGCTCTGCGTGTGCCGCACCGCGGATCAACGCCACGTCCAGGGCGGCTTGGGCATAGTCGGAAGCCGGGTACCGGGCCACTGCGTCGCGGAGCGTGTCCATCGCACGCTGGATGTCTTCGTTCGACAGCGCGCGTCGCACCTCGTGCGCCACGAATGCCGGGTCTTCGGGCGCGTTGGCGAGAAACCATCCTGAAGCCTCTTCCAAGCCGGCTTGGTCACCTCGGCGTTCTTCGATGAGCAACGCTTGTAACCGAACCGCTCGCTGGTCGGGGGACAGGCGCAGCGCGGAGTCGATATACCCTGCCGCTGCATCCTCGTCGTCGAGCTGCGTCGTGCAGCACGTGGCGGCCTCTTGCCAGAGGAACGCCGCCATCGGGACGCGTTCCTCAGCGGGGACCGAAAGGCTCAATGGGTCCGAAGCCTCGTCCGCTCCCGCTTCGAGTAGGCGCGCCATCGAAGCCGTCGCGCGAACGAACACCTCCCAGCGTCCGTGCTCTCTTGCCGTCCGGCGCTGCAACGACAGTGCCTGCCAGGCGAGCGCGTCGGATTCGCAGGCGTGTTCGAGCCCGTCGATCGCCTCGTCGGGGTCGCCCGCATCGATGTCGGCCAATGCCAGGTCGATCCACAGGGCCGCTTGCAGGCTTGCGTCCTCGGCATGCTCGGCCTGGGTACGCAAGGCATGGCGCAGGGCGTTCTCGTCGCCTCTTGCTTCGGCGAGCCATTCGAGGATGAGCGCAGGAACGACCGGCTCTGGGGAACGTGCGATCGCCTCTCGAAGAAGTGACGCCCAATCCTCGGAGTGAATCGCCAAGTCGAGGAGCGCCGCGCCGCTGAGGGCGGGGCTCGTGGCGGTGGCTACATGCTCGGATCGCAACCCAGCCAGGTCGTGCCCGTTCTTGGTGCGTTCCCCGATGCGCAACTGGGCGATCAGCGCAGGCTGGAAGCCAGGCGCGGCGGCGTGCGCTTGGCCATAGTGCTCAAACGCATCTGAAACTCGTTCGAGCTCGTGTTCGTAGAGCGCTCCTACCTGGTAGAGGAGCGCTGCCTGATTTGTGGGCTCGGTTTCTGCTTCGAGCTCGCGGCGCAGGTTTGCGATCTGCAGTTCGATCAAGTCGACCTTGCGCGAGGGCCCTGGTGGGCGCGGTGGCGGTTTTCCGATCATCGGCCGCCCCCGGTTATGCGAGTGTCCAACCGCCGTCGATGGTCATGACATCCCCCGTCAGATAGTCGGACTCGTCCGAAGCCAAAAAGACTGCGCCCCCCGAAATGTCTCGTGGCTGCCCAACCCTGCCCGCGGCCGTTCGCGCGACGACGCTCGATCGAATCGCATCGTTGTCGACCAGTACCTGTGCGAACTTGGTTTCGATCAGACCGGGTGCGATCGCGTTGACCCGGATCCCTGCTGCGCCGAGCTCCATGGCCAGCGTCTTCGTCATGGAAATCACCGCTGCTTTGGTCATGCCGTAGACGCCCTGCATGGGCGCGGCCATCTTGCCTGCAACGCTCGCGACGTTGACGATCGAGCCCTTGGCCTTCCGCTGTTGCAGATGGCCTGCGACGAGCTGGATCATTCCAAAATAGCCCTTCACGTTGACCTCGAAAGTCTTGTCCCAGGCGCGTTCGTCGATGCTGAGCATCGGACCGAAGTGCGGGTTGGTCGCGGCGTTGTTCACCAGGACGTCGACTTGGCCGTAGGCCTTCAGCGCCTGGTCGAGCATGTCTTGTCGTTGGTCCGCACGGCCGGCGTGGCAGGCGATTGGAATCGCCTCGCCACCCTGGGCCCGGATCTCGTCCGCCACGGCCTGCAAGCCTTCGAGCTTTCGCGAGACGAGAACGACTTTGGCTCCCTCTTCGGCCATGTGGGTCGCGATGGCTGCGCCGATCCCTCGGCTTGCCCCTGTGACGATCGCGACCTTGTCCCGTAGGCGCTCACCCATCCTGTCCCCTCCTTCGGTCTGACACGTATAGCGCTCTGCGGGGTGGTTTTGCCAGCGCGATCTGCACTGGGCTTGCGCGCTTCGTGTCCTGAGCGAAACTGAGCCGTTCCTCGTTTCGCCGAAGAGGTCGCCCTGACGCTGTTCTACGCCATTGCCGCAGTCATTGTGGGTTTCGTCGCTGTGGTCTGGGGAGCCGATCGTTTCGTGTACGGGGCCGCCGGTCTGGCGAGCAATTTCGGGGTCAGCCGGCTCGTCATCGGGCTGACGATCGTCGCATTCGGCACGTCGGCGCCGGAGATGCTGGTTTCCGGTATGGCCGCGGCGGCCGGTAGCCGGGAGATGGGCATCGGGAATGCGGTCGGCTCGAACATCACCAATGTGACGCTGGTCCTTGGCGCCGCCGCACTGGTTCATCCGCTGACCGTTCACTCCAGGCTGCTGATCCGCGAGATTCCGGTTCTGTTTCTGAGCATGGCAGTGGGTTGGGCGTTCCTCTGGGATGGAGAACTGAGCCGGGTCGAGGGCATCATCTTGTTCTGTGGGATGTTCGCCCTGATCGCTTGGATCAGCATGCAGGGCCGCAAGCAGCAAACAGAACATGCGGAGACCCCCAGCGGCGGCTTCGAGGTCGACGAGATTCCCGACTCCCTGCCCACTGCCAAGGCCGTGGCTACGTTCCTGCTGGGGTTGGTCTTTCTCCTGATTGGCTCTCGAGTGCTGGTCTGGGGCGCGGTGGGGATCGCGCGCGGCCTCGGGGTCAGCGAGCTCATCGTGGGTCTCACCCTGGTGGCCCTCGGAACGAGCCTTCCCGAGCTGGCTGCTTCGGTCGCGGCCGCGCGGCACGGAGAGCCGGACATCGCGGTTGGCAATGTCGTCGGGTCCAACATGTTCAACTTGCTCGGCGTGCTCGCGCTCCCCGGCATCATCGCGCCCGGATCGGTGGATCGCGCCGTCGTCGTGCGCGACTTCCCCATCATGGTGGGCGTGACCTTGCTGCTCTTGTTGATGGCGCTGAACGAGCGCAATCACATCGGACGTAAGCGAGGGGTCACGCTCATCGTCGTCTTCATCATCTACTTCGTGGCCCTGTTCTGGAACCCGGCGCTGCCCGGATCGCCTTCTTAGGCGTCCCGCGTCCAGATGAGAATCATGTTGTTGGCTGGCATGCCAACCCGTTCCGCGAGCGCAAAACCTGTTTGCTCACCCAGCGCACGCAGCTCATCGATATCACGAACGCCCCAACGCGTGTTGCGAGAGCGAAGGCTTTGGTCGAAGGCCGCGTTGCTCGGTGCCGTGTGCTCGCCGCTGAGCCGATACGGGCCGTAGGTGACCAGGGGGGACCCGCGCACGAGTAGCCTGCTTGCTCCTCGAAATAGAGCTTCGGTCGTTTCCCACGGCGAGATGTGGATCATGTTGATGCACAGCAAGGCGTCGGCTGTGGCGACCGGCCATTGCGGCGACCGCACGTCGAGCTCGAGGGGAGGCAGGAGATTGTCGCGACCCGTTTCGTCGGCCCATGCGCGGATACTTTGCAGGGCGTCCGGTGAAGCATCGGTCGGCTGCCATCGGAGCCCGGGGAGGTGCTCCGAAAAGAAGTTCGCGTGTTGCCCAGTTCCGCTCGCCACTTCGAGTACGAGGCCTGCCGATGGGAGCACCCGACGAAGCACGTCGAGGATCGGTTGGCGATTGCGGTCGGCCGCAGGTGCGAAACCCTTTGCCATCGATATTGCATAGCTCATAACTTCCCGTCATCGAAGCGAAGCGCCGGGATTGGAAGGGAAGGGTGAGCTGGGGGCTCATCGTCGCGGTGTGTTTTGCGGCTCCGTGGCTGACACGTGCCTTGCTCCTGAGCGAGAAGGGCCTTTCACTCGGAGCGGCAGACCTGCGTGGCTTTACCAGCGACGCCTCGGTCGCTTTGATGGTCGTGGGCGTCGTAGGACTATGTTTTGCAAAGGGCCGCTGGTGGGGCCGCGCCATCGGACTCGTGGCCGTCGTGTCGCTCGTGTGGGTGAGCTTTGCCATGTACGAGTTCATCTCGGTCTTCGATTCTCTCTACGCACTCAGCCATGCGGCCTTCCTGGGCGATTCAACGTTCGTGGGTGGCTCGGTCCGGCACGCAGGGCATCCGGTCCTGCTTGCCTTGGTGACCGTCCTGGCGATCGCGGCCGGGGTGTGGGCCCTGGCCCCCGGCAAGCTCTGGTGGCGAGGCTGGGGGGTAGCGTTCGCCGCTTGCGTGCTCGCGCAGGTGCTCATTCCGATGTCCCCTGGGCACGATGAGTGGCGGCAACGGCACGCGATTCACGCCAACTTGTCGGTCCTTCCCGCTTCGCTGGGGCCGGGGCCGGTCTCGTTCCGCTCCGACTTGCGGGACGTCTTCCGGGGTGACCTTCGTGGCCAGCGATGGGCCGGGCCGCTCACCGGACGACCCAACGTTCTTCTCATCATGATCGAAGCAGCCTCGGGCGCGCACCTCCCTTCCGTGGCCACTGCGCAGGGTGTCCAGAGCGCGACCACGATGCCCAAGCTGGACGAACTCGCTCAGCGTCACATCCTGTTCACGCGCGTCATCTCTCATCAGAGGCAGACCAACCGTGGCGAGTACGGGATTCTGTGCGGGGACTATCCGAAGCTCCTGACCGACCAGTCCAAGATGAGCGAGCAGGTCTACGGGGCTGCGCGCCGATGCCTTCCCGAGGCCCTTCGCGACGAAGGGTATGCGACGGCGTACATCCAATCGGCGCCGCTTGGCTTCATGCTGAAGGACCAGTTCATGAAGAAGGCGGGCTTCGACGAGCTGATTGGCGATCCATGGTTTGGGCGGAGCTATGCTCGCACCGATTGGGGCGTGGACGACAAGGCGTTCTTCGAGCAGTCGCTTGGTCGAGTGCTCGAGCTTCACGAGGCGGACAAGCCGTTCTTTGCGACGCTGCTGACCGTCGGCACACATCATCCTTTCACCTTTCCGAACACTGCGATCGCCGAGGGAGCGCGGAGCCGGCAGGAGCGGGCTTTCCGGTGGGCCGACGACGCCCTCGCCGAGTTTCTGGCAGAGCTCGAAGAACGCGGGGTGCTGCGTGACACGGTCGTGATCATCACCTCCGACGAGTCGGCAGGGCTGGTGCGGGCGACGAACGCGACCCAGAGGCTGCTCTCCCAGAGCTGGTCGTTCGTCGTCGTCATGCTGCCCGAGCCGCGGGTGAAACGGATCGATACGCTGTTCGCGCACGTCGACACCGCCCTGTCGGTGACGGACCTTCTCGGCATGGAACGGCAGGAGCGTATTTTCGTCGGGCGGAGTTGGTTCCGTGACTACGAGACCTCACGTCACCTGTTTGCGGGCAACACCTATGCGAGAAGCGTGATCATGTGGGACCCTTTGGGCACCGCCGTCGTCTGCGGCGAATCGTTTCACAATTGCGTGCGTTCGGTCCCCGAAGGAGATTTGCTGTTCGGTCCGAAGAGGCGGAGCGAGTCGGCGTCGCCTCTCGAGCGGCAGCTGCTGGCCGAGGTCGCCCGACTGACGCGCTCCGGCCGAGGAGACATGACCGAGGTAGGGGTGATCGACCTCTTGACCGAGGACGAGATCTCGGTGCCGGTCGAGGGGGGCAAGAAGCTTCTGATAGGCGGACAGTATCTGCGCGTTCCGGCCGGCACGGTCCTCCGCGTCGACCTCGACCTCGAGGTTGCCGGCGACCAGGCGACGATCGATTTTCACCAGGACGTCTTTCTCGGCGGTTACGAACAGTTCCTGCGCAAGGGCATTGAGGTCCAGGCAGGGGAACGGTGGCGCCTGAGCTACGAGATCGAGGTCCCGCACGAGGCAAGCCAGCTGGTGGTTCAGCTGTACGCGACGACCGTGTCGGGTGATGAGGCGGCGATTCAATTCCATGAGGCGCGGCTCTCGATGACGAGCGGCCCCGTGACTGCGCCCAGGGTGACGGTCATCCAGGACGAGGTCTCGTCGGCCGCTACTCGCTGAGTTGGAGACGACACTGGATGCGTTGCATCTGCTCCTGCTCCCATCGCTCGAGCTCGCTTTGCAGGAGCTTGCTGGCTTCCCGGCTCGCGGTGCCGTCATCGAGGTGCTGGTTCGGGCCGGCTTCGAGGTCGTAGACCAGCGTTGTGTCGGCGCCTCGATGATGAATCAGCCGGTAGCGGCCACGGGTGATCGCCCCCTTGGGTTCGTACCCTTTGCTCGCCACTCGAATACCGCGGAGCCTGGCTCGAATCGATGCGTCATCGAGTGCGGACAGGCGGAAGCTGTCGAACAGCTCGCGCCCGCGCACCGGAAAGGCCTCCGAGAAGGACGGACGGTCCGGCAGGTTCGGGTCCAGAGTGAAAAGGCTCTTGGCGGCGATATCCGATGGGATAGGCAACCCAAGGAAGTGCAGGACGGTCGGGGCAACGTCCGCAAGACTGACGCCAACCCGTGGTTCGGAAGAAGAGAGGCTGGCGTGCCAGAGCACGAGCGGGACGTCGATCATCCAACCGTTCAGGTACACATGGTGTCCCCAGTAGGACTGTTCTCCCAAGGCCTCGCCGTGGTCCGAAAAGAAGACGACCAGCGTGTCCTCGAGCCAGCCCTCGTCGCTCAAGTACCGCATCAAACGCCCGAGCTCTCGGTCGAAGTACGCCACTTCGCTCAGGTAGGCATTCTTGCGGCCCTTTCCGAACGGGAAGTCTCGGTGATATCGGTAGCGGTGGTGTGGTGCGTAGTAGTGGACCCACGCCATGACTGAGGCGTCGTCTGCACGCGCGGCTCGGAGACGTGCGATGAGGGCATTGGTGGCAGCGGAGTCTGTGCCGGCAAACTCGGTTTCGACGGCGGACGCGAGGAACTCCCCGACGATCGGAAGACGAAACCAGCTGACGTCGGGAAGAACGGCGAACTGCCGGTCGACCTGGGCGCGGGAGCGTGTGAAGATCGTGTCGGGCAGTCCCGGAGAGAGATAGAGCTCCGCCGGGCTCAGGCCGGTGAACGCGCTGCCCATGGCGAACAGCGTCGCGGGATAGGTCGATGTGGCGCTTGCGAACGACACACCCGCTTTGGCGAGTTGCGCCAGCTCGGGCATCACCGGGCGCCCGTCTGCTTGCATGCCCACGACGTCCTTTCGAAGGGCATCGACCGTGACGATGATCACGTTTCGCCGCCGGTTCGGCTCGATGCCGATCGAAGACCCTTCCATCACGGGTCTGGGCTTCGGGCATGCCTTACCGGCGGCAGACCAGCTGTCCTCGCGCCGGAAGTGAGGGAGCACGTAGAGCGTCGCCAGGGCACCCGCTCGGCTGTGTACCATCACTTCGCGCTTACCGGTGGCTACGAATGCCGGCTCGAGCCGAGATCCGAGTCCAAAGAGCAGGCATGCGGCCGCGGCGCCCAAGATGATGAGCCCGAGCCGAGACCCGCGTGCCATTCGGTACACCAATGCGCCCGAGAGAAGGCCCGCCGGGAAGACCAGTTGCGCCATGGAATAGTCGTACGCGCGGTAGCGCACGATGGTGGCCATCAGCAGCCAGACTGCGATCACGGTGAACGTCATCCAAGCCGCGGTCCATCGTCGGTCCCGAGTGCGCGCACCCAGGATTAGCCAGAGCCAGCCCGCTGCGGCAAGCAGTCCAAACCCTGAGGCCATCGCGACGCGCACCAGCTGGCGCTGCGGATGACCTGTCCACTGCGGCCCTGCAAGCAGGAAATCGGTGTGCTCCCAGCCTATGCCCGCCCCGAACACAATCATGGCCACGGTCGACGCCGCAATCACAGCGCGTGGCGAGTGCGCCGCCCGAAAGGCCGCGCCCAATACCAGCGTCGTGGGGATCGACCCCATGAGCGCAAGCCACGACAATTCGCCGAGGAGGGCTGTGGGGACGGACTCTTGCGGCGATAGGTCCGCGAGCAGGAACAGAACGCATCCGAGATAGGCCGAGGCCCACAAAGTCAGGATCGGCGCGAGCTGTCTACGGGGCATCGAGCTCCGCGACCTTCTCATTCAGGGATTGCTCCGCTGCGACGAGCCGTGTCGCTCTCATCGGGGGTTCGAAGGAAGAGTGAAAGAGCCACCATTGAGGAGTGGCCTCGACGGGCGTCAGGCCCCACGCCTCGATGTCGCGAGCCTCCCTGCGCAGGTCCAGCATGAAATAGTCGCCGAACTGACGATACGGATGGCGGGATGCGAATGCTGCGCGCTGCTCTTCGGGGAAAGCATTGAGAGCTGCGACGAAGACCCACCCCGTGGCTCCCTGATTGTTGGAGATCTGGACGCGCGGGTTCTGCGACCAGCGATGGGTCACTCGGTCGAGGGTGATGTCGAACCGGGGCTCCAGGCGAAAGTGTTTGAGGCTCGTGTGCAGTTGCACGCCGGTATTGCGGTCGGTCCATGCCTTGACGCGCTCAGCAAAGCGGAGCTCCGGTCTCCCTGAGTCGTAGGTGTCCATCGCGCCCCGCACCGGAGTGCAGAACCACATCGAGCCGCCGACGTAGCGTCCCTCGGGAACGAGATCAAGGACCCGGATCGCCAGTGGAACGAGTAAGAGCAACACACTGAGGCTGGCCGCGATCCCTGAACGCTCGCGAATCCAGCGCGACATCGCGAAGAGGGACACAGGAACGGCGATCGCCACGGCGGGCAGCATCGGCCATGCCCAATACGAATGGACGATCGCGCTCCAGCGAAAGGTCCAATAGTGAATCAAGCCGGCGACCAGAAATGCAACGGGAATCAGATCGCGCGCCCGCGCCGTGCCGCGGACAGCGCGAACGGCCCATGCCGCC
>CALLDH010000182.1 GCA_937998345.1 uncultured bacterium
GATGGCGGCCCGGACGGGAGCCTTCACGTTCTCGAGCATGCGCGGGACGCTGTCCCGGTAACCGTCGAGCAGGCCGCCGATGAGATAGGCCGGAATCTTCAGCTTGTCGTACTGCCAGCGAAGCGAGTTCCGGCGCCAGAATTCTCCGTCCCGCTGCTGCTTCGCGTAGGTCAGGAACCACGGGTACGATTCGAAGCGGTTCTTGAAATAGTCCTCGTCCAGCTCGTAGCTCGGCGTTTGCGGCAGGATGAGCAAGTGATCCATCCACTGTTCGAATTGGTCGATGTGGAAGGCGCCATCCATGTTGTGCACGTCGTCATGGAAGAGATCGTCGGTGGCCTCGACGGCCAGGATCGCTTTGAGGGCCGGCGGCTCGCGCATGGCGACCTGGATCGCATTGAAGCCGCCCCAGGACTTGCCCCACATGCCGACGCGGCCGTTCGAGCCGGGCATCCGGGAGAGCTGATCGATGATCCCCATCGCATCATCCAGCTCCAGCTCGGAGTATTCACGCGGCGGCACGACACCCTCGGAGGAGCCGGTCCCACGGATGTCCACCGTCGCCATGATGTAGCCGCGCCGCGCGAAGTAAGAGAAGTAACTGGGATGCCGCTCCGGGAATTCGTCTTTGCGGTAGGGCAACAGGTCGAGGAGCACCGGGAAGGTTTCGCCCGGAGAGCGAGGCGCTGGCTTGCTGAAGGTGACGGAGAGCCGAATGCCGTCCCTCATCGGAAGCCATGCTCTTTCAACGGTGACTTCGTAGACGGGTGGAGTCACATCGGGCTGGGTGGCTGCAGACCCGGAGTCTTCAGCCACCACTTTCGGCGCGGAAACCAGCCCAGCGGTCATGAGCATCAGAGACAGACATCGAATCTTCTCTTCGGCAGGAAAAAGCCGTCGCATCTTGCGTCGGAATTCTCGAACGACCTTCCGGGCCGAGCGCTTCGTCTCCATGAGTTTCTCTTCCTTTCGGAGCTGGGAATCCTCTCAGTTCGCTCCTCCCAATTCTTCCAAACTCGGCCGACGACTCACAGGTCCGACCCCTCTCCCGATTTGCGCGGGAACACTGGTTCGGCGCCGGTTCAGCCTTCGTCTTCGAGATCGTAGAGGCGCCTCACCTGAAGCTCCATTACGGTGGGCAATGCCAGCATCCAGGAGGCGTAGGCCTCCCAGCCGCGAAGCTCCATCCGGGCTGCGGCTTCCCCGGCGGAATGACCGGATTCGCGCAAGGCCCGCACTTCCGCCTGGAAACCGCGCAGGAAGCGCTTGAAGCGCTCGATTTCCGCGAGGCCCGAGAAGGGCTCGCCGTGGCCCGGGAGCACCCACTGGAAATCGAGCTGCTCGAGCGCAGCGAGAGTTGCGATCCACTCGTCCGGATAGCTGTCACCCATGTAGGGAGCCATGGGCTGGAGCAGGTCGCCGCTAAAGACGATCTTCTCGGCGGGCAGGTAGGCCACCACGTCGCCCCCAGTATGTCCGCGTCCCAGAAAGAGAAGTTGGATCTCGCGGTGGCCGCTGTGCAGGGTCAGTCGTCGCTGCAGCGTGACGTCCGGTGGGCGGATCTCGAACTCGCGCACGGCCTCGACGTGGCGCCGCAGTGCGGCCAGCTCGATCTCGAGTGCGGCTTTCGACTCCGCATCGGCGGCTCTCGCCAGTAGAGACTCGGTCGCCCGCACCATCGACTGGGCCGCCTCGACCCCGGCCAGCTCGTCGTAGACGGGCTCGGCGAAGACGTCTCCCATCATGCGCTCGCGGGTCGCTTCGTGGCCGATCACCACGACACCGGGGGGCAACGCGGCATTTCCGTGAGTGTGGTCGAAGTGATGGTGGGTGTTCACCAGGTACCGGACGGGTCGATCGGTGAGCGCCTCGACCGACGAGATCAGCGCACGCGCCGCGTCGGGCGTGACGTGGGAATCGACGATCACCACGTGGTCGGCGTTGACGACGACGAGGGAGTTGGACTCCACAGTGACGGCACCGCTGCCGGTGGCGAAGTACACGCCGGGTGCCATTTCTCGAAAGAGGTGGCTCTCAGTTCGCAGCGGCTCACCCGCCGTTGGTTCGCTCACAGCCGGCGGCTCGGGTTCACGCCTCGGATTCGAAGCAGAGTCGCGCTCGCAAGCGCACGCGAGGGCCGTGAGGGCGAGGCAGGAAGAAATCCAGGGATGAGGATGCATGACGTCTCCTTTGGCTGCGATCGCCTCTTCAGCAAGTCACTGCGTGCCGAGGGGGCGGCTGCCCGAGCCGTTACGCCCAACCAGAGGCGTGCCGCTCAGAGTCTCGTAGAAGACAGGAATTGCAAGCGTTTTCTTCGCGAGGCTCGAGAAATACCGTTCGGTCGGGTTTGCGCCGCGGGGCAATCGAGTCCGCGCTGGGCACATGTCCCTTCGAGTCCCGCTCTGCCCGCGCATCAAACCGGGCCACGCGGATCGCGAGGCCGGCGACGGCGAGTGCTGGCATCTGGTGGAAGAGCGAAAGCGGGGGGTCCTCTCCCCCTTTGACGCTCTCGATCTGTGACGAATCGGGGAGGAAGAGTCATCTGCTATCGTGAACGAGCCATCACACTGATGTTAGGAGGATGACTCCAGTGACTCGATTGAGATCAATCGTGGCGAACACGGCGCTGCTCGTGCTCGTATGGACCGTGTCAGCTCCTGTGAGCTTCGCGACCGAAATCGTCCCTGCGGAACTGCTCGAGGTCATGGAGTGGCGTATGGTGGGGCCGTATCGCGGCGGACGCGTCACGACCGTCGCCGGTGTGCCCGGCAACCCGCAGCTCTACTACATGGGCGCCACGGGTGGCGGCGTGTGGAAGACCGAGAACGCCGGACTGTCCTTGAAGAATATCTCCGACGAGCACTTCAAGGTAGGAACGATCGGCGCGATCGCGGTCGCCGAATCCGACCCCAATGTCATCTACGTCGGCACGGGCGAGAAATCGATACGCGGAGTGACGACGAGTCACGGAGATGGCGTCTACAAGTCGACCGACGCGGGTGCCACCTGGACCCATGTCGGGCTGCCGAAGGCCGGGCAGATCTCGCGCATCAAGATCCACCCCCAGAACGCCGACATCGCCTACGTCGGTGTGCAGGGCCAAATCTGGGGGCCGAGCAAGGAGCGCGGGGTATATCGCACCACAGATGGCGGCCAGACCTGGAAGCAGGTCCTGAAGGTCGATGCGCAGACAGGCGCAACCGACCTCAGGATGGATCCGACCAACCCACGGATTCTCTACGCGGCGATGTGGGAACACGGCCGCAAGCCGTGGTACGTGCTTTCCGGGGGCCGAGCCGGCGGCATCTTCAAATCGACCGACGGCGGCGACAGCTGGGACAAGCTGGCCGGAGGCCTGCCCGAATTCATCGGCAAGATCGGCGTAGACGTGTCGGCGAGCAACCCGAATCGCCTTTACGCGATCGTCGAGGCGCCCCAGCCCGAGGGCGGCCTTTATCGCAGCGACGACGCGGGCGAGACCTGGGAGCTCAAGAACAGCACGCGCATCCTGTGGGCTCGCTCCTGGTACTACATGCACATCGCCGCGGATCCCGTCGACGAGAATATCGTCTATGTCCTCAACGTGGCCTTCATGAGATCCATCGATGGCGGCGTGACATTCGAAAAGAAGAATACGCCGCACGGCGATCACCACGATCACTGGATCAACCCCAACGACAACAAGAACATGATCAACGCCAACGATGGCGGCGCGACGATCACGTTCGATGGCGGCAAGAGCTGGTCGAGCATCATGAACCAGCCCACCGCGCAGTTCTACCGCGTCAACACGGACAATGAGTTTCCGTATCGGATCTACGGCGGGCAGCAGGACAACTCCACGGTTGCAATCCTCAGCGAGACCTACGACGGCGGCATCGGCAACGATGACTTCTTCGCGGTAGGCGGTGGTGAAAGCGCGCACATCGCCTTCGATCCGGATGATCCGACGCTGGTCTATGCAACCACAATCAACGGCACACTGACCGAATACAATGCGGACAACGAGCGTACCCGCGAGATCAAGCCGTATCCCGAGTATGTGTACGGCAAGGAGTCGAAGGATCTGCGCTACCGGTCCAATTGGAATGCGCCGGTCACGGTGTCGCCACAGAACCCGAGTGTGATCTATTACGGCACGCAGAAATTGCTGCGCTCGAAAGACCGTGGCGTCACGTTCGAGGAGATCAGCTCGGACCTGACGAAGAACGAGAAGGACAAGCAGGGTCTGAACGGCGGGCCGATCACGCCCGAAAACGTCGGCGCCGAATTCTACGGAACGATTCTGACGATCACGGCATCACCCCACGAATACGGCACGGTCTGGGTGGGCAGCGACGACGGTCTGATCCACGTCACGCGGGACGACGGCGAGACCTGGAAAGACGTGACGCCGGGCGAGCTGCGCGGCGCGATGGTGAACGCGATCGACGTCAGCCCTCACGACCCGGGCACCGCCTACATCGCAGTTGCCGGGTACAAGCTGAACGACTTCCGGCCGTACATCTACAAGCTGACCGATTACGGTCGCCGGTCGAAGCGGCTCGATCGCAATCTACCCAAGGATAATTTCATCCGCGTCGTGCGCGAAGACCCGGAACGCCAGGGCCTGCTGTACGCGGGCGGCGAGGGAGGCATGTACGTGTCGTTCGACGACGGCGCACACTGGCAGGCCCTGGATACCGGCCTGCCCCCGGTGCCCGTCACAGACCTGATGGTGCGCCAGGGCGACCTCGTCGCGGCGACCCAGGGCCGGGGCTTCTGGGTGCTCGATGACCTGAGCCCGCTACGGCAGGCGAGTGACGCGCTCGCGGACAAGCCGCTGCATGTCTTCGCACCCGGACCCGTGCAGATGGTGAAAGGCTGGGGTGAAGCAGACGACTTCGAGGCCGAGAACCCGCCGCGGGGCGCCGTGCTCCGGTATCACCTTCGCGACGAGCACGATACGCCGCTGAAGATCGAGATCAGCGACAGCGCGGGCAACGTCGTCCGCCGCTACTCGAGCGAGGAAGGAGATTTCGAACGCTGCATCATCGGCAATATGGACCAGGGGTCGCCGTTCGAGCTGAAGTACCCCCCGGCCGAACAGGGCGCGAACCAGTGGGTCTGGGACATGCGCCGCGATGAACTGCACTGTATCGACGATATCGCCAACTTCTTCTATGGAGTCGGCGGCGCGTACGTGCCACCGGCCCGTTACACTGCGAAGATGTCGGTCGGCGATTTCGAGGAGTCGGTCGAGCTCACGCTCGTCGCCGACCGGCGTGTCGATGCGAGCGCCGAAGACTTCGAGTTCGTCGAGTCGAAGATCGTCGCCATCACAGATCTGATCAACGAACTCATCGACACTGTGGGGGCGATTCGCAAGTCGCGCGCCGAGATCGAGGCGCTGATGAAGGACCATGAGTCCGCTGCGCCGCTGCAAGAGACGGGCGGTCGTGCCGTCGAACGCCTGAGCGCGTGGGAGAGAGAAGTCTATCAGGTCGACTACGAGACCGGCGAGGACGAGGACAATCTGCCGGGCAAACTGCTCACCCAGGTGCGCCATGTACTCGACGTTGTCGACGACGCCGGACCGCCGGTTGCGGCGGGCGCACTCGAGCGCCTTGCCGACCTCGAGGCCGAATGGGATGCGCTGCGTGCGGAACTCGATGCCATCACGTCCACCGACATCGCCGCCGTCAACCGGTGGGCGCGCGAGAACGCCATCCCACATATCTCGCTGCCAAACTGAGATTCGGCCCGACGACGGCCGGGTGCCGCCCTGCCCGCGGCGGTAGTCCCCTCGCGATGGGAGACAGCTCACTCC
>CALLDH010000183.1 GCA_937998345.1 uncultured bacterium
TTCGCAAGATGGCGCGAGACGCACCCGGCTCCTGGCAGCATGCGCGGGCGATGGCCAACCTTGCCGAGGGCGCGGCGGCCGCGATCGGAGCAGACGCGCTGCTGACCCGAGTCGGTGCTTACTACCACGACCTCGGCAAGACGATTCAGCCCAAGTACTTCGTCGAGAACCTCGTCGCGGGGGAGCCAACACCGCACGGTGACCTCGAACCCGACGTCAGCGCGGATGCGATCATGGCGCACGTCGTCGAGGGAGCACGCATCCTTCGCGAGGGGGGCATCCCGGAGCCGGTCGTCGAGTTCGCGTACACGCACCACGGGACCAGCGTCATCGAGTACTTTTGGCACAAGTGCTTGGAGGACGGGAATCCAAAAGGGCTCTCCGATGCAGCGTTCCGATACCCGGGGATGCGACCTCGAACCAAGGAAACGGCGATTTTGATGCTCATCGATGCCATCGAGGCAGCCGCCCGCACCGTCGACGAGCCCTCGCGCGAAAAATTCGAAGCCGTCGTGCAGCGGGTAACGAACATCAAGCTGCGACAGGGTCAGCTCGACGTCTGCGGCCTGACGATGGAGGACATCCGAGTGCTCCAGAGCACACTGATCGATACCCTCTGCAACGCCTATCACAACCGCATCAAGTACCCTTGGCAGGATAAAGAAGGCGAAGGAGAGACGCCGCTACCCGCTCCAGGCTTGGCCACCGAGAAAGACGTCGCGCGAGAGCGAAGCCGTGAGTCTACCTAGACCCGGGTGGTTGATCGGCGTCCTGTGCGTGCTCTGCGGCTGTGAGCAGCTTGGCAATCCACCCCAGTTTGCGACGGGTCCGACTCAATGGAACGGAGAGGAAGGCCATCTAGTGACGACGACGCGGTCGTTCCAAAACGAAAAAACGATCCGCCGTCTCGTATCCGAAGGCCTGGGGGACCTCGATCACACCGACGCCTCGATCGGCCCCTCGCAGACCTTGACCATCGTCGCGGTCGTTCCCCGCAGGCTCCGTCAAACACGGCGTCGCGCTGTCAAGCTCGTCACGACCTTCAAGTTGTCGAACCGCGCGCCGATCGTGCGCCGATGGTCGGCGTCTCCATCATCGCATCACTGGAACGCGGCCTTTGCCCTGCCAGAGCCTCCGCGCGACGCGGTTACCGCCGTGGCGCCATGAGTCCCGATTGGGTCTCCCGGACGTCGGGGAACTCCTCGAGCGACCTTCCCTCCTCCCGAAACACGTCGATCGATTCGAGAAAACCATGAGCGAGCTCCGGGTCAAACTGGCTGCCGCCGCAACGGTCGATCTCGGTGATAGCGATGTCGTGCGCCATTGCTTTTCGATAGGCCCGGTCGCTCGTCATCGCGTCATAGGTATCCGCGACAGCGATGATGCGTGCGATGAGCGGCACGTCGTTTCCTTTGAGCCCGAGCGGGTACCCGAGGCCATCCCAACGCTCGTGGTGTAGATGCACGCCAGGGATGAGCGGGTGCAGGAACTCGATCGGCTGCAAAATGTCGCGGCCATGTTCCGGGTGCTGCTTGAAGATCTCGTACTCTTCCTGTGTCAGCTTGCCAGGCTTGTTGAGGTTCATGACGCAACCGATCTTGCCGATGTCGTGCATCAGCGCCGACTGGCGAACGATTTCGATCTCGCCATCGCTCAGCCCGAGCTTGATGGCGAGGATCTGCGCGTAGGCCGCGACCCGCGCGGAATGCCCCGCCGTGTAGCGGTCCATCTTGTCGATTGCACTCGCGAGGCCTCGAATGGTTTGCTTGAACGTCGCCTGAAGGTCCTCGTAGAGGCGCGCATTCTCGATGGCGGCCGACGCGCGGTCGGCTGTGGCATGCAGGAGCTTGCGCTGCCCCTCGTCGAAACGCTTGCCCTGGGTGTAACTGAGCGCGCATAGAAACCCGATGGTGTCGCCGCGCGCGGTCAAGCGGGCGACCGCAAGAGACTGCGGCGCGGGGTCTTCCGCGAGGTCATCGAAGTAGCGCCAGCAGCGCTCGCCATGCTCGAGAAGTGCCGGGGCGTGCGCGAAATGCTCGCCTAGGGTCTCGACGCTCAGTGTGTCCGGTTCTCGCCTCAGGCGAAAGTTCGGATTGAGCTCGGTGCTCCGCCGGTAAAAGCTTCCGCCTCCGTCGCTCAAGAGTACAGTGACCAGGTCGGAGTCCACCTCGTCGATCGCCGCACGGCTCAGTGTGTGCACCACCTGCTCGAGCGAGAGGCTGGCAGCGATGGCCTCGCTGACCTTGTAGAGTGAGAGCGCCTCCTTGAGCCGGAAGTTCTCGGCTTCGAGTCGTTGCCTCTCGAGCCCGCGTCGGATCGTGTGGACGACTTCCTCCACCTTGAACGGCTTGAGGACGTAGTCATACGCACCCTGCTTCATCGCCTCGATGGCGGTCTCGACTGTCCCGAAGCCCGTCATGATGATCGTCACGACGTGCGGCGTGTGCTTGCGGATGGCTCCGAGCAGCTCGAGGCCGCCCATGTTCGGCATCTTCAAGTCGCTCAACACCAGGTCGAAGCGCTCGCGTGAGAGCTCGACTAGGGCGGCGCTCCCGTCCTCGGCGGTGCGAACGTAGAAGCCCTCCATCGTTAGGAAGTCCGCGAGAATCTCCCGAATCACTTCCTCGTCGTCGACCACGAGGACCTTCGCGACGTCTTCGCCTGGCTGCCCGCTCATTCGCGTATGGCCCTGGCTAGTACTCCGTGCTGCACGGTCGTGTCAAATCCGAGTGTCGGTTGCATTGCGGCCCTAAGCGCACTTTGATACATCCCGGTCGACCTTGCCATCGCCAACCCGGATCACGACGCTCGCCTTCGTCGTTTACGGCCCGCTGACCGTCGGCGCGATGGCGTGGGCCTGGTACGGGGGTGGCCGTTTCGCTTGGTCCTTCGATACGCCGTGGCTGTCAGCGCCGTACCCGGAACGCCTCGCGCTCTCGCTCGCGCTAGGCCTCGTGCTGGCGTTCACGGTGGTCGCCATGACCCCGCGCCTCGTCGAACGAACCCATTGGGCGCGTGCCCTCCACGCGGAGCTCGCCGAGATCATCTCCCCACTTTCGTCCACCGAGATCACCTGGCTCGCGCTCGCCTCCGGTTTTGCCGAGGAGCTCTTCTTTCGAGGGGCGATGCAGCCGGTGCTTGGCCTGTTGATCACCTCGGTGATTTTCGGTGCCGTTCACGTCGGGCCGAAGCCGGTATTCTTGGCTTGGACGACCTGGGCGTTCCTCATGGGGCTCTTGTTGGGGCTGATCTTCGAGCTCACCGGCGTTCTCTGGGGCCCGGTTTTCGCGCATGTTTGGATCAATCAGCGCAACATGACCTTCATCCGGCGACATTGACGCTCGATGCGACGCTTTCTACCCTGGGTGGATACCCGTGGAGAGCGAAATCAAGACGAGGGTCACGCCCTTCTCGGAGCCTTACATTTCGACCGGAGCCGGCCAGGATTGCCTGGTGGTGATCTACGCGCCCAGCTCTAATCAATTGGGCAAACGATTCTCCTTGGCCGACGGCGGAGTCAGGATCGGTCGGGGCGGCGAAAACGATGTCATCCTTCACAGCGACAGTGTCTCGCGCCGGCACGCGCGCATCGAGGTTCGTTCCGGGAGCTATCACATCGTCGACGTGTATTCGACGAACGGGACCTATGTGAACGACGAGCTCGTGAAGGAGCGCCAGCTTCGACGTGGCGACCAGATCAAGATCGGCGACACGATCATGAAGTTCCTCAGCGGCGCCGACCTCGAATCGCAATATCACGAGACGATCTATCGGATGACCATCATGGATGGGCTCACCGGCATCCACAACAAGCGCTACCTGGTGGAGCAGTTGGATCGAGAGCTATCCCGCGCGACACGGCATGGACGTCCGCTGACTCTGGTGATCTGCGACATCGACCACTTCAAGCGCGTCAACGACGAGTTCGGACACCTTGCCGGCGACCACGTGCTCAAGGAGGTCGCGCAGCTCGCGAAGAGCCGGCTGCGCCCCGACGATGTGATTGCGAGATATGGTGGTGAGGAGCTCGCGGTCGTTCTTCCAGAGACCGATCTTGCGGGAGGCATCCGCATTGCCGACGAGTTGCGAAAGATGATCGCCACCGAGACGTTCGTGTTCGAGGACGAAGACATCGATGTCACAATTTCTTGCGGCGTCGCGCAGCTCGACCCGGAATGGCGCGCCTATGACTTCGTGCGAGCCGCCGACGAACGGCTCTACGAAGCCAAGCGGACCGGCCGCAATCGCGTCTGTCCCAGCTAGTCAGTCGCCGTGACTAGACGTGCTACGCTCGCACGCGATGCGATCGATCGCAGAGGCCCTCGCTTCGATGCTCCCGGCATTCTCTCCGTTAGGGGAGGAAGAGGTGCATCTGACCGAATCGGCGGGGCGCTACCTGTCCCGCGAGGTCAGGGCACGCTTCGATTCGCCCCCCTTCGACAACAGCGCCATGGATGGCTACGCCGTCCGCGCGACTGACGTCGCCTCAGCGACGAAAGACACACCGGTTCGACTTCCCGTTCGAGGTGAATCTCGCGCGGGGGGGGCACTCCCCGGGCATCTCGAGCCGGGGGCTACCTGCCGCATTTTCACCGGTGCACCGATGCCTGCCGGCGCAGACGCGATCGTCATCCAGGAGGACACCGACCGTGATGGGGATGAGGTGGCGATTCGAGAGTCTTCGCCAGAGGGGAGGCACGTTCGGGCGCAGGGCAGTGATGTGTCGTCGGGAGCGCTACTCCTTCGGGCGGGTGCACGCCTCTGGCCGGGCGAGATCGGTCTCCTCGCAAGTCAGAACATCGATCGCGTGCACGTCTTTCGACGCCCCAAGGTCGCGATCCTCTCGACCGGTGATGAGCTTCGGCAGCTCGGCGATGAGCTCGAGCCCGGTATGATCATCAACTCGAACGTCTATGTGCTGACCGAGATGCTACGCGAAGTGGGGGCCATTCCCGTCGACCTTCCCGCCGCGCGGGATACTCTGACCGAAATCGAGGCCGCGCTCCGAACCGCACTCGAAGCAGACGTCGTCATCACGACCGGGGGCGTATCGGTGGGCGAATACGACTTCGTGAACGAGGCGTTCGAGAACGTAGGCATCGAGCCGATGTTTTGGAAAGTCCGCATCAAGCCCGGCAAACCCGCGTCGTTTGCCAAGTACCAGGGCAAGCCCGTCATCGGCGTTCCGGGCAATCCGATCAGCGCGATGGTCGCCTTTGAGGTGCTCATCGCCCCCTGTCTGCGGAAGATGCTCGGCGACCCGCAGCCACACCCTCAGCCGGTGGTTGCACGGCTCCGCGACTCGTATCACCGCCGCCCCGGCCGCGTCGAGATCGCACGCGCCGTCGCCACACGGGAGGGGGATGAAATCGTGGTGGCTCTTCACCGCCTTCAGGGCTCGGGCTCCCTGCCGTCGTTCGTGGGGGTCAACGCCCTGGTCATCCTGCCGGCGGACCGCGCCGAGCTGGTCGCCGGAGAGAAGGTCGAGGCGATCCTCTGGGGCCCCGGCTTGAAGGGTCCGATTTCGCTTTTCGACCGGATGAGTTAGCCGCTTCTTCTGTGATTTCAACGATTTGTGTGTTGCCTTCTTGACTGTTGGATCGCGATCAATATAGTGGCGCTCCCTCAAAGGGGGTCACGAGTATGAAGAAGACCGAGCTCAAGCGGTTTCGCGCCGTCCTGGAAGAGAAACGAGACGCGGTCATTCGCCGTGCGCGCGAGACCATGGACCAGGATATGACCCTCGACGCCTCCGAGCTCCCTGACGAGATGGACTTGGCGTCGAGCGAGTACATGCAGTCGTTCACGTTCCGCCTCCGCGGGCGAGAGCGCGTATTCCTGCAGAAGATCGAGAAAGCCATCAAGAAGCTCGACGAAGGCGTGTTCGGCGTCTGCGACGACTGCGAGGAGCCGATCAGCACCAAGCGCCTCGAGGCCCGTCCTGAGACCGAGCTCTGCATCCGCTGCAAGGAAGACCAAGAGCGGAACGAACGCGACTTCGCGTAACTCCCTCGGCTATTCCCGCTGCACCCGGCGTTTCACGCCGTGGATGATGCGCCACACGACGAGCATGACCACCGGGACCGCGATGGCGAAGCCGATCTTCTTGTTCAGGGGAAGACCGGCCCACGTGAGGCCCTCGTACACATAGCCGAGCAGGCCCATCAAGTAGTACGTGATCGCGACGACGGAGAGTCCCTCGACCGCTTGCTGGAGGCGGAGCTGCACTTCGCTGCGGCGATTCATCGAGCCCAGTAGCTCCCGGTTCTGCCCCTGGATGGCCAGCTCGACGCGTGTACGAAGCAAATCGCTGGCGTGTGCGATCCGGCTCGACAGGCCCTCGAGCCGGTCGCGGACCGCGTTGCAGGTCCGAATGCCGGGCCCCAGTCGCCGGTCGATGAAGATTTTCACCGGTTGCAGGCCTGGGATCTTTTCTTCGCCGAGCTCTTGGATCCGTTCATTGACCAAGTTGTAGTAGGCGTTGGTCGCCGCGAATCGATACGTGGTGTCGGAGCGATAACGTTCGACCCGGGCCGCGAGGCCCGAGAGCTCATCGAGTAACGCCTGCTGGTCGGTTTCGCTTTCCGGCTGTGCGAGCTCCTGATTGATCCGGGCGAGCTCGCCCTCCATGGCGGTCACCTCAGGCGTGATTCTGCGCGCCACCGGCAATGCCAGCAGCGCCATCAATCGGTAGGTCTCGACCTCGAGCACCCTCTGGACCAGCCGTCCCGCCTGGAGCGGTGTCAGGTCGCGCGCCTGAAGCACGATCCGGCCGAAGCCATCGGTGTGAAGGCGGAAGCTACTGTAGAGGTACGCGGTCCCCTGCCTGACCACCCCGCCCCGAAGAGACTGCTTTTCGAAATAGCGGTCGAGCTCGGACGAATCGAGCGACCCTTCCGCGCAGCTAAACGCCAAGTGCAACGCCGTGGTCGCCATTCCCGGCATCTCAGCCAGCCAGTCACCGGGGATGTGGCTGAGGGCCCCTGGCTGCCGCAAGGGATCGCCCAGAACCCTGCGAATGAACGTGTAAGTCGAGAACTCGGTGTGCATTTCCCACCGAAGCTCGAAATCATCGAAGGTTTGGTAGAGGCAGGAGGCGCCCTCAGGCGGCGGTTCGGCGCCGAATCGGGTGCACAGCGCGGAGAGGTGTACATGCTCGGCCTCACGCTCGCCCTGGCCGATTTGAACTGCGATGTGGGTGATCGTGCACGGCGTCTCGACCAGCGGCGAAGGCCGGCTGTGAAGCTCCTCATAGAGCTCCGCACGCGAGGGATGCACGCTCAGGACACTGTCGGTGGTCACAGAGGGCATCATTGGGGGGATCGCCTCCCTCGGTCAACACCCGGGGTCAGCGCCAGGGTCAGGGGCAGTGACGGCGCCAGAGTCAGTGACAGCGTCAGTGTCTCGCAAGCAGGGCGGAGAAGTCTGGGAGCAGATGGTCATTGTTGTGGGGCGGTGATGTGCTGGTGCACGACAACAGGGCTTGCCGGATTGCGCTCCAACCCGGATTGTCGTTCATCGCCGCGCCTCTAGTTACTCTACGCAGATTTCGTCGCACGCCGGCGGGAACACCGGCAGATCAAATTCGTCCACGGCATTCGAAACCTACTCCAAACAGAAGTTGGTTACCCACTCCTGAAAGCTGCGCGCCGGAATGGTGCTCATGACCGGTGACTGGTCTGTCTGGAGCGAGGGCGGGATGCCATACTCCAACCTGGAAACGCCCTGGCCCCCGACGGTGACAGTTAGACTGACATCGATATTCTCGTCGGCCTCGCTGTCGACATGAATCGTATAGGATCCCGTGGTGGCTGGGTCGGGACAAGTCATGGTCTCTTGGCCAAGCATGCCCGTGTCATTGCCACCGTGAGTGCAATTGGGATCGGCGCCGGGCTCACCCTCGAAACCAGGGGCGACGCTACCGAGTGGCGTTTGCATCCCTAAGTCGAGGTCTCCTCCGCCGGTCCAGTTCAGGGTTATCTCCAACACGCCGCTTGCCGAAGCACACCCGCCCGAACCGCCTGTACCGCCTGCACCGCCCGAGCCGCCCGTGCCACCACCGCCTGACGGCCTCCCACACTCGCAGACCGCATCGCTCTCGGGCTGGTCGCACGGAATCTCGGCGCCCACGTCGCACACGTTGCGCTCTCCTTCCGTGCCGCCGGTGCCGGCCTCGCAAGTGCAGGTTGAACCAATAACCTTGTCGTTGTCACAGGTCAGAGGCGAAGTGCAGTCCATGTCCGTCTCACAGCCCCCCGTGAAAACCGCATCCTGGCAGACGTTGACACAAGTATTGCCGTCCGGGATGGAACAAAACTGGGCGAAACCGTCTCCTCGTGGACAGGGGTTCTGCACATCGTTAGGATCGCATTCTCCTCCTTCGTGGCCGTACGCCTTGATGCATGATGCGCCACTGAAGGCGCAGATCGCGGCGCAACTGATGTCCGGGGTCTCACTCTGATAGAAAGTACAGCTGGAGTCCGTTTGCTCACACTGCTCGTAGCCAGCGAGGCCGCCGTAAAGGTCTTCGCAGTTCGCGGTTCCGGAAACAGTTTCGGGAGTACATCCGGGCCCCGCGGTGATGACCCAAGCAAACACCGGTAACGCAAGTACCTTCATCCATCCCATGGCTACCTCCCTCATCAACTCACGAGCCACCATACTCCGTTATTTGAAGTTCATAAAGCCCGTCCTGACCGAGGGGTCACAATAATTCAGACACCCTAAACCCGCTGACTGCCGATCCGCAAAACCGACAGCTCGCGACCCGTGGGCCAGCGTCAGTGCCAGCGTCAGTGCCAGCGCCAGTGACAGCGTCAGTGACAGCGTCAGTGACAGCGTCGGTGTCGGAGGCACGGCCACCGATCCCGGCCTCGGATCCCGGTCCCGGATCCCGGTCCCGGATCCCGGAACCAGAATCACTCCGCCGCAGCTGGCCTGGTACTCGTACCGGTCCTTGGCTGAGGCTGCGGCAGCATAATCATGAACGCGGTTTTCCCCGGCATACTGTCCACTGTCACGCTTCCGCCGTGGTCCTCCACGATGCTCTGAACGATAGCCAAGCCAAGACCCGTTCCGCCCTTCTTGCCGTGGGTCGTAAATGACTCGAACAGGCGCTCGCGAATCTCCTCGGAGACCCCGGGGCCGTCGTCGGAGAAGGTCAGAACGAGATTCCCGTCGTCGGCTCGGTCGACTTCGAGACGGCACACGCCTCCGTCGTCCCCGATGGCCTCGGCCGCGTTTCGGGCAAGGTTGTGGAACACGCGTTGCATCTTTTCTTCGTCGAAGTGCGCTACCCCGCGGTCGTGCAGTGCGAGCTCGAGGCGGATGCCTCGCTCGGCGAGCTCGGGCTTGAGTTGGTCGGCGAGGTCTTCGAAAAAGGTATGTAGGTACACCCTGCGGATGAGGATGCGACGCTCGCCTTTTGCGAAGGCCAGTGTCTCGCCCATCATCGTCTTGAGGAGCTGAACCTGCCGGCGGACCGAAGCAGCCGCCTCTCGACGCTTATCCTCGTCTCCTTCTTGGGCGAGGACCTGGGTGTATCCCGAGATGATGGTCAGCGGGGTCTTCAGGTCGTGGAGCATGCTCGAGAGAAAGCGTCCGAGGGTCGTGAGGCGCTCCTGGCGTACCCGCTGAGCCCGGGACTGCGCCTGGGCAATGGCGGTCGAAAGGTGGCCCGCGATGACCGTCGCCATCTTGAGGTCGTCGTCAAGGAACGGGGCCCGTCCGCCTGACTTGTTGAGGAGCTGCAAGGCTCCCGCGCCGTCGTCCCAGCGCAGCGGCACGCAGAGCAAGGACTTCGGATGATAACCAACCTCGTCGGAGATGTGGCTCGAGTGCCGCGGGTCGTCGTCGACCCGGTTGACGATCTGCGGCCGCCCGTTTTCTGCCACCCATCCGGAGATGCCCTGCCCCGCCTTGATTTTCATCCTCTTGACGCGATCCGGCTCGCCGCCCACGGCCGCCCGAAAAGTCAGGTCACCTGTGTACTGGTCCGCCAGGAGAATCGACGCCGCTTCGGCATCGGTCGCGCGCATCGTGCGGGCTAGCACACCAGCCAACAGATCATCGAGCTCCATCGCACTGGCTGCGACCTGGGTAATCTCGAACAGGACGTCGAGCTCACGAATTTTCTTTTCGAGCTTCTCCTTCGTTTCGAGCAGCTCGATGTTCTTGCCGACCACAGACAGAAACAGCTTCGAGTTTTCGATCGATACGGCTGCGTGGCTCGCCAACGCTGTCAACAGAGCCTCGTCGGCGATCGTGAAGTGCCCCTCGTGCTTGTTGAGCACCTGAACCACGCCGATGGTCCTGCCGTGCTGGTTCTTCATGGGCACACACAGCGTCGAGCGGGTCCGGTATCCCGTCGTCCGATCCCATTCAGCGTCGAAACGAACGTCTTGGTAGGCGTCCTTGATGTTGAGCGGCTTACCCGTGCTGGCCACTGCCCCGGCCAGCCCCTCACCCGGCTTCAGCCGGATTTCGTGCACCTCCTCGCCCTGAATCACCTTCGACCAGAGCTCGTCGGTCTCCTCGTCGAGGAGGTAGAGCGTCGACCGATCTGCCTCAATGACCTCGGAGATCCGATCGAGGATCATCTCGAGCAGCTCGCCGAGGTCGAGAGTCGATCCGAGGGCGGAGCTGATATCCTGCAGCGCCCGCAGCTTGGCCCTTTCGCGATCTACGACGCTCTGCAGTCGCAGCGCTTCCTGGCCGTCTCGGTCGCCGTCTGAAGCCATACTGAGGTCGATACTCCCCCGAACGGGGCCTAAGAAGCAACGACCTTCGCGGCGGCTCTATTCCCCTTTGCGCAATTCCGCGCGATCGCCCATTCGAACGGCCCTGGTGGCTCGCTCGAGCAAGATGGCGGTGGTCTTCGGCTGCACATTGACGGCCCGGCCGATGGCCACGACCTCCCATGGATAGTGCTCCGGCTCATCTGGCAATGGGACCGATGGTTCGATTTCGCGTCCGACTTTGCCCTCGGCGCTCCGTCGCCATTCGTCGCCCTGGCGAACAATGTAGAAACGATTGCCGATCACGATCCCTTGCTCCGCGCCGACGTCTACGAAGACGATCTGGTTGGTGGACGGCAGTTTTCGGGGATACAAGCTGGCGACAACGGTAGCTCGGAGCGAGTGCTCGGCCGGAACCACGTCGACCCAGTAGAAATTACGCTCGAGCGGCGCTAGCCGGAAACCGCGCTCGATACCTTCGAGGGTGTTGACCACCTCGGCGCGGCCTACTTGGCGCTTCTCGTCGTAGTCCTGGAGCTTCGCTTCGCCGATGATGCGAATCAGCGTCCCTTTCTCCCAGGATTCGCGCTCGTACTTCTGCATCGTTCGGAAGATCGTGTAGACGCGGCCGATCTCGGGCTCGACGCCTTCATTGAAACGCACATACAACTTGTCGGTGTCGACCATCATCATGTGTTCTTCGTTGGCGCCGATCACGTACCCGGCGTCCTCGAGGGCGTTCGAATTCAGGAAGCCGTACTCGGCCTGGAAGACTGCATGAGGTGATGCGTCCCTGCGCTTTGCGCTGGTGAAGCCGCGTGGCGCCGTGTCGACTACCTCGCCGTCGCCCGGACGGAGTTGAACCTGCGCGTCTGGGTAGATCCAATGCGGGTTGGTGATGTCCGGGTTGTACGACCAGACCTGCGGCCACCTGTAGGGGTCGCCGTAGTACGTCTGCGTGATGTCCCAGAGGGTGTCGCCATCTTTGACGGTATGCGTTTGGGGCACGTCCGAAGGGACCTCCACCTTCGCCTTCTCTGCCCCTTGGTCCTCAGCGGCCTCGTCGACCTGTGCGATTGCGGTGCCCGCTATCAGCAGGGCCAACATGCTCATCCATCCCACCAGCTTCATGATGCATCCTCCCGCAGCGCCAAGCGCGCGGCCGCAGTATCCGGGAACTGCTCCCTAACCTTGTCGAAGTAAGCCTGAGCGCCCGCAGTGTCACCGCGCCTCAGATAGATTTGTCCAATGCGGTACAGCGCATCCGGGGCCTTGTTTCCCCAGGGATGCAGCTTCTCGATGCGTTCAAAGTACTGAAGCGCACGAGAATACTCGTGCCGCAAGTAGTGGATCTCGCCACACCAGAACAAGGCGTTGTCGGCGTACGGATGGCTCGGATGCGCGGACGAAAACGTCTCGAGCTCGGTTAGCGCATCTTGAAACTTCTTCTCGCGGATCAGGCTCAGCCCCCGACGGTACCCCTCGACGCTGACCACGGAGACTTGGGGCGCCTCCACGGGCTGTGGCTCGGCGAACCCCGGAAGGTCGGGCACTTCCTCGGTGATCGGCAAACGCTCATCGACGACCTCGCCATCGAGCCGGAGCACGGGCTCCATGCCGAGACCCGCGTGCCGGTCCTTCGCCCAGGGAAGCTCGCCCCCGGCGGACGTCTTCCTCGACACCTTCGGCGCGAAGTCCTTTTCGCCCTTCAGCTCCTGGACCTCCGCGCGCGCTAGGGCGAGCTGGCCACGCAGGGTTCGGAGCTCCTGCTCCTGCTCTTCGTTCTGGGCTCGAAGTGCCGTGACCTCAGCATCCCGGGTCGCCTGGTCGGACGCAGCGCGAACGCGGGAGTGCGCTCCGACCGAGCTGCACCCGATCAGTGTCGAAACACCAGCCACTACGAAGAGCGTCTTCACGGCATAACCCCGCATCTGGATCGTAGGTAACCCAGCGGACTCACGTCAAAAAAGGCGTCCCCTATTGCCAGGTGCCAAGTGCCCGAAATCGCTGATATCGTTGGGCCACGAGCTCATCGCCAGAAAGCCCCTGCAGCTGGTCCAGATGGTGGCGAAGGCGCACTCGGAGGGACTCTGCGGCGGTTTCGGGCTTCCGGTGGGCCCCGAGCGCCGGCTCGGGCACCACTTCGTCGATCACCCCAAGCTGCTTGGCGTCGTGCGCCAATAGCCGAAGCTGCTCGGCCGCGTCCGCGGCTCGTGTCCCGTCGCGCCAGAGGATCGACGCGCAGCCCTCGGGGGTGATCACGCTGTAGGTGGCGTACTCGAACATGAGTACCTGATTGGCAACTCCGATCGCCAACGCGCCTCCCGAACCGCCTTCGCCGATGACGGTGGATACGATCGGGACCCGAAGCCCTGCCATGACCTCGATCGAGCGGCCGATGGCCTCTGCCTGGCCCCGCTCCTCCGCTCCAAGCCCAGGATAGGCTCCTGGAGTATCGATGAACGTCAGCACTGGACGCCCGGCTTGCTCGGCCAGTCGCATGATGCGGATCGCTTTTCGGTAGCCCTCGGGGTGTGCCATCCCGAAGTTTCGGAGCGATTTGTCTTTCGCCGTCCGCCCCTTCTGGTGGCCGACGACCGCAACGATTTCACCCTCGAAGCGTGCAAATCCAGAAATGATCGCCGGATCGTCCCCGAAGTTTCGGTCCCCATGCAGCTCGACGAAGTCCTCGAACAGGAGCGCCAGGTAGTCCCGCAGGTAGGGACGGTCCGGGTGCCGGCTCAGCTGGACCTTCTTCCAAACATCGAGGTCGGCGTAGAGCTTGCGTTGGAGGTCCTCCGCCTGGGCCAGCAGGTTCTCGATCTGGGTGTCGATCGCCTCGGCCTCCGGGCCTCCCCCATCGGTGAGCTCCTTGAGGGTCGCGATCCGCTCTTCTAGCTCGACCAGAGGCGCTTCAAAGTCCAGGTGGGCCATCCCGAAAGATGCTTCGCATATCTGGGCCGGGCGGCAAGCTCGGCGGGCTTACTCGCGAGTGACGAGCCCGATCAGCTCGAATACCCGAATCGGCAGAGCCTTGCCCTTCACCTTTTCCGCGGGCAGCTCCTTGAGCTCGACGCTGTCGTCCAACTTGGCGAGCGTCCCCTCGCTGACCAGGGTCTGCCCCGGCCGCGCCAGTGAGCACAGCCGCGACCCCGTGTTCACCGGGTCCCCGATGACCGTGTA
The DNA here is from genome assembly GCA_937998345.1 of uncultured bacterium. Lineage (GTDB taxonomy): Bacteria > Myxococcota_A > Polyangia > Polyangiales > Houyiibacteriaceae > SG8-38. The sequence continues at coordinate 13,920 of CALLDH010000183.1, forward strand.
CTCGAGCGCCTGGCTGCTTCCGATGTATCCCGCGACCACCTCTCCGGTATTGATGCCGATTCCGATCTCGAACGGTGGCAGGCCACGGGCCTCATGCCGTTCATTCAGAGAAGCAAGGGCTCCTTGCATCTCGAGCGCCGCGCGAACGGCGCGAATCGGATCGTCGTCATGTTCGACCGGTGCTCCGAAGAGCACCATCATCTCGTCCCCGATGAATTTGTCGAGTGTTCCTTCATAGCGGAACACGATCTCGACCATGCGCTCGAAGTATTCGTTGAGCGCGTCCACCACGATCTGCGGTTCGCAAGATTCGCTGATGCTGGTGAAGCCGCGAATGTCGGCGAATAGAACCGTGGTCTCGCGAAGCTCGCCGCCCTTCTTCACTTCCAATTCTCCGGAGAGAACCTGCTCCGCGATGTCAGGCGACAACAGGCGCCGGAAGCGCTCTCGGGTGACGGCTTCCTGTTCGAGCTTCTTGGCGAACAAGGTGTTCTGCACTGCCACGGCGGCCTGACTGGCGACGGTTTCGAACAACGCCAGGTCCTTCTCCGTGAATGCATGGGTTGCGAGCTTCGAGTCCAGCATCATCACGCCGAGGACCGTGTCGTTGTGGATCAGTGGAACGCACATCGTAGAGCGAATGCCCTGCATGATCACCGACTGCGCGCTTTGAAAACGGGCGTCTGCTGAGGCGTCGTGGGAGAGAACCGCCTCTTTTTCGCGGACGACCGTGTCCAGTACGGTTTTCGACACGATGACCTCTTGCTCAGGGTCGACGCCCTCGCCCGTGCGCACCGAGACTGGCTCGAGCATGTTCTGGTCGTTGTGCAGGAGCACGACGCCACGATCGGCGGGCACGAGCCGAAACGCGACCTCGAGGATCTTGTTGCAGAGCGAGGTAATGCTCGTTCCGAGCTCGATCGCCTGGGTGACCTCATAACTCGCGCGAAGCTTCTCGTAGTCGCGCCGGAGCGACGCGTCGTCTTGAATGAGCTCTTCGGCGAAGAAGGTTTTCTCTGCGAGGATCGAAACCTTCGCGCGGATCAAAGGGCCCGCGTCGGAGTCGCCGATCTTGAAACGGTTGGTGGCCTCGCGAGACTCCCCGCTCAAGAGGGCGTCGAAGGAGACGCCGATAGGCCTTTGCTCGGGCTCGAAGACGATGCGTGTCGAGCCGATCGTGATCTCGTCACCGGGTTCGAGCGTGCGGTCCTCGCCCACCCTATCTCCGTTCACGTAGGTGCCGTTGAGCGAGCCTAGATCCTTGAGAACGTAGCGGTCGTCGATCAGCTCGATGTGGCAGTGCTCCTTGGACACCACGCGGTCGAGGACCTGATGCGTGTTCCTAGGATGCCGTCCAAGCGAATTGTGACGGAA
>CALLDH010000184.1 GCA_937998345.1 uncultured bacterium
CAGCGTTCAGCGACGATTGCCGCAGGCAAGATCGCTGGCCTCGATGTTCGCCGCATCATCAACGAGCCGACTGCTGCAGCGCTCGCATACGGCTTCGAGGAAAAAGAAGGCAAGCGCGTCGCCGTGTACGACCTCGGCGGCGGCACGTTCGATATTTCGATCTTGGAGATCTCCGACGGCGTCTTCAGCGTGAAGTCGACCGCGGGCGACACACACCTCGGCGGCGAAGACTTGGACAACGAGCTCGTCGAGGAGCTCGCACGCCGTTTCGAAGAGAGCACTGGGATCAACCTGCGCGAAGACCGAGTCGCACTTCAGCGTCTCAAAGAGCAAGCCGAGAAGGCCAAGCACGAGCTCTCTTCGTCCTTCGAGACGGAGATCAACCTTCCCTTCATCGCGTCCGACGAGTCGGGCCCGAAACACCTCGAGACCAGACTCAAGCGAAGCGAGCTCGAGATCCTGGTCTCTGCGATCATCGACCAGACACTCGGCCCCTGCCAGCAAGCGCTGGAGGACGCCGGGGTCAAAAAGGAAGACATCGACGAGGTCCTGATGGTGGGCGGCCAGAGCCGCATGCCCATGGTCCACTCCAAGGTCGCGGACTTCTTTGGAAAAGAGCCCCACAAGGGCGTCAATCCCGATGAGGTCGTCGCGATGGGCGCTGCACTGCAGGGTGCCGCGCTGGTCGGCGACGTGGAAGAGGTTCTTCTGCTCGACGTCACGCCTCTGAGCCTCGGCGTCGAGACTGGCGGTGGAGTGTTCCACAAGCTGATCCCTCGAAACACCACGGTGCCGACGCGCGCCAAAGAGGTCTTCACGACGAGCGTCGACAACCAGAGCTTCGTGCCAATTCACGTGCTGCAAGGCGAACGTGAGATGGCGGACGACAACAAGTCGTTGGCCAAGTTCGAGCTCGCACCGATCCTTCCGGCTCCGCGGGGCGTCCCAGAGGTCGAGGTGACCTTCGACATCGACGCAGATGGCGTAGTCAACGTGAGCGCCAAAGACCTGGGAACGAGCCGCGAACAGAACATCGTGGTCGTGGCGTCTAGCGGCCTCACTCAAGAGGACATCGAGCGCATCATCGGAGAGGCCGACGCCTACAAAACGACTGACCAGAAGCGTCGCGACCTCGCCGAGCTCCGCAACGCGGCCGAAGCTCTGCTTTACACCAGCGAGCGGGCCGTCGCAGAGTGCCGTGACATGGTTGCCGAGCATATCCTGGCGCAGGTCGATGCCGACATCGAGTCGTTGCATGCGTGTGTCGATGAGGGCGACGCCATCGCGATCAAAGACGCGCTCGAAACACTCGAGCTGAGCGCCTACAAGATCGCGGAAGCGATGTACGGCGCCGTCGACCTCGACGCGCCCATCGAGGGCGAAGCTCAGTCCGATTCGTGAACGGGGAGGAACGCACGCGGGCCACTGGCGCGGAGTGGTTGGCGCGAATGCGATGGGGAGCGCTGGCCATCCAGGCCGTGGCAGTCCTCGTAGCCACCGAGGGCTTGGGCGTTGTGCTGCCTGCCGTCCCGATGTGGTCCCTCATTGCGGTCGGCGCCTTATCGAACCTCTGGTTGGCGTCCAGGAAAGGTCGCGCTGGACACCTGGGCGCGTTCCTGGTCCTCGACGTCGTCCTCCTGACCGGTTTGCTCTACCTTTCGGGCGGGCCCACCAACCCGTTTAGCATCATCTACGTCGTGTATATCGCGATGTCCGCCGTGATGTTGGCGCCCAAGTGGACCTGGACGATCGCCGGCCTTTCGATCGTCTCGTTTGCTGCACTCTTTGTCGTCCACGTCCCGAGCGAGCACCTCGGTCATGCCGGTCACGGCGGCGGGTTTCAAACTCACTTGTACGGCATGTTCATCGCGCTCGTCTTGGCTGTTGCGCTGATCACCTATTTCGTGAGCCAGCTCTCTGTGGAGCTCCGCCGCCGGGAGCGGGCGCTCGCCGAAGCCGAGGAGCGGAGCCACCGCTGGGGAAAGCTCGCTTCGATCGCGACCTTGGCGGCCGGCGCTGCGCATGAGCTCGGGACTCCACTTGGGACGATCGCGGTCGCTGCGAAGGAGATGCAACGACGGGCACGGAAGGTCCCCGGCGGCGAGGGGCTCGTCGAGGATGCCGAGCTGATTCGCGAGGAGCTGGAACGATGCCGCGTGGTGCTCGATCGGATGGCCGCGGCGGGCGGCGAGCACGTGGGCGAGACTCCGAGCTCCCTGTCGGTCGAAGCCTTGTTCGCCAAGGTGCGCGCCCGCCTCAGCTCCGCGCAGGCGGCCCGCTGGGCGACCACGACCGAGGTCGCCACCATCGAGGCACCCAGGGAAGCGCTCGCTCAAATGATCGAGAACATCGCCCGAAACGGCTTCGACGCGTGCGAATCGGGTCGGGTAGCGCTCGAGGTGCGCGGGCTCGATCGGGCGGTCGAATTGCGTTTCGTAGACGAAGGCCGGGGAATGGACGAGCTTGCTGTGAAACGCGCAACCGAGCCGTTTTTCACGACGAAGAGCACCGGGGACCGGATGGGTCTGGGGTTGTTCCTGGCGCGGACGCTCGTAGACTCGTTGGGCGGCCAGCTGACCATCGAGTCGATGGCCGGTCGTGGCACGACGATTCACGTCGTCCTGCCCCAGTCTCCACAAGCTTCACAAGCTCCGCCGGCTCATCAAGGCCCATGACCGAAGCGCACGACGACACCACGCCCAAGCCATCCATTTTGCTCGTCGACGACGACGAGCGGTTTCGATCACGCATGGCGCGCGCGTTCGAAGAGCGCGGCTACGAAGCGCAAGAAGCCGAAGGGTACGACGACGCGGTTGCGATCGCAGAGCACGAGAGCACCGAGTATGCGGTGGTCGATCTTCGCATGCCGGGCAAGTCAGGTTTGGAGGTGGTTCGAGAGCTTCATCGGATCGACTCGGCGACCAAGGTCGTCGTGCTGACGGGCTATGGAAGCATTGCTACGGCGCTCGAAGCGGTGCGGCTCGGCGCCACGCACTATCTCACCAAACCGGCAGACGTGGACGAGGTGATCGCAGCCTTCGGGCGAGGGGATGCCGAGGCAGCCGTGGAAGCGCCGGGCATCGAAGCTGGGACGCCGAAAACCCCGTCGTTGGCCCGGGTCGAGTGGGAGCATATCCAGCGAGTGCTGACCGACTGCGGTGGCAACATCACTAAGGCCTCGGAAAAGCTGGGGATTCATCGGCGCTCACTCCAACGGAAGCTCTCGAAATTCCCAATGCCGCGCTGAGCTGCTGCGACGATTTGCCACGTACAAGGCCGGGTGCGCTGTGCCTAAGCTCGGGCGGTGAAGGGATGTTGGCTGATCGCGGCGCTGGTCGCGCCGCTATGGATTGCTGCGGAGGCGTCTGCCTGCGGGACCTGCTCCGTTGGCGACCCGACCCTCACCATCGTCGGCCTCGAGCAGCCCAAAGCCAACCGATTTCGCACGTCCGCGACCCTGCGTCACCGCAGCGACAGCATCGGCGCCAATGACGTCGACAAGTTAACGCTCTCCGAGCAGCGCATGGAGCTGGCCGGCGCGTACTCGCCCACCGATCGCGTCAGCCTCTCGCTGATGATGCCCTTGGTTCACCGATTGATCACAGAAGTGAATCTCGCGGAGGCGGACATTTGGGCGCCGGGTGACTTGGACCTCCGGGTGCGCGGGGTCATTTGGCGGGACCGAAAGTTCGCGCCCCGGCATCTGGTTAGCCTGATCGGCGGTCTCGAGTTCCCCACGAGCTCGATCGAGTACGGCCCAAACGGCGTGCCATTGCCGCTCGAGTTCCAGGCCGGAACGGGGTCCTGGGACCCTATCGTGGGAGCCTCCTACGCGATGTTCTCGGACCCTTGGTCCGTATACGTCTCCTCGGTTGCAATCTTCCCAACCACAGGCACCGCGGATACGCGCGCGAGTAACAGCTTTCGGCAGACGGTGCTCGGCCAGTTTCAGCCGTGGAGCTTCCTCGCCTTCCAAGTCGGCGCCGAGTTCCGAATCGATGGCCCCGGATATATCGGTGACGTTCGCGATCCCAACACCGGTGGGCATATCACCTACGGCACGCTCGGCCTCGTTGGGCTTCCCCACGAGAAGGTCATGGTGCACGCGACCGCCGCGCTTCCGATCATCCAGCGCCTCGACGGCACCCACGAAGAAGGCTTCGCGTTCACAGCAGGGCTGGTCTATGAAATCTAGGCTGCTCACCGCGATCGCGTTGCTCAGCCTCGCCTCGCTTCCGAACTGCATGCGGGTGACCGATGGCATCGAGGTCGACGTGGCATACCAGCCCGAAGCGACGCCGGCGCAGATCCGGACCGACATGGGATACCGCGTCGCATTGGATCGAGCGTTGATCGTCGTTGGGAAAGTCGAGCTGATCCGGTGTGACAGTTTTGTCATGGATCTGCGGCAGCTTTTCGCACCAGCGCGGGCGCGGGCCCACGTCCTCGATACGCCGACCAGCCTGGGTGTCCCACTGATCATCGATCTGATGGAGAGCGCCGGCACGCCACAGTTCGCGGGAACGATGAAGCCGCCGCCTGGAGACTACTGCGGCATCCGTGTCCTCGGAATGCCTGCGGATGAGGATGCGGCGGGTTTGACCGACGAAAACCTCGACATGATGCAGCACAGCGTCCTCGTCACGGGACTGGTCGAGGACGAGTCGACCGGTGACGAGACCCCTCTGCTTGCCCGCATCTGGGAGGTACTCGAATACGAAATGCTGTTCGAGCAGCCGTTGGTCTTCGAAAGCCCGGTGCTCGAAAGCGTCTCCATCCAAATCGACCACACGAAGTGGTTCGATGGCATCGATTTTGCGTCGCAGTCGCCAGACGCGGTGCAGGGACAGATAACTGAAAACGTACGGTCGTCTCTGCAGGCAGCCCTTCCGAGCATGGAAGCAGGCCTCTAGAGACCGCGGAGAAACACTTGATGAATAAAACTACAATTCTTGTAGCGACACTAGCGTTGGTGAGCTTTGGCTGTGGCGACAGCGGCGGCACGGGCGGCACGGGCGGAACCGGTGGAGAGGGGAGCGCGGTGGCCGTGACCATCCAATTTGCAGCGAAGGTCGGAATGGCCGACTTCGAGTGCGGAGAGACTTACGACAACCTCGGTGCCAACAGCACCTCGCTCCAACTCGACGACTTCCGGTTCTACGTGCAGGACGTCGAGCTCAAGAACGCCGAGGGGGACTACGTTCCGGTCGAGCTCGATACCGACGACAATAGATGGCAAGTTGAGAACGTCGCTCTGCTCGATTTCGAGGATTGCAGCGAGCTGGGCGACCCGGAGATGAACGGCGTCGTCACCGGCACCGTACCTGAGGGCACCTACGACGGACTTCGCTTCGCGATGGGCGTGCCCGTCGATCTCAATCATGACAACCCATCGGTAGCGCCCCCGCCGTTGAACGTCGGCACCATGCACTGGGACTGGCAGGGTGGCTACAAGTTCCTGCGCATCGACTCCGGCAACATCATGGTGAACATGAGCAACTGGCGTATGCACCTCGGCAGCACCGACTGCGATGGAGACCCGCTTGCTGGTGGCACGACGATGTGCACAAATTCGAACCGCGTGGAAGTGGATTTCAATACGTTTGATCCCGAGAGCGACACGGTTCTCGCGGACTTCGCCGCCATGGTCGAAGGCGCCGCCCTCGATGTCAATCAGGACGGGACGCCGTTTGGTTGCATGGCGGGGCCATCAGACGGCGACTGCGCGCCTCTCTTCGACAACCTGGGACTTCCCTTCGACGGCTCTGAGCCCGAAGTACAGCAATTTTTCTCGGTCGAGTGAAACCTCCTCGATCGGGGGATGAACCCTAATCACACCTCCCAATGAAACACTTAACTCACATTCTTATCTTGTTGCCATTGATCCTCGGCGCAGGGTGCGGTGACAGCGACACCGCATCCTCGTCCGAGGCATGGGTCTGGGACCTCCCGGACACGGTGCCAGAGCCCCGTGTCCCGGAGGACAACCCGATGACCGCCCCGAAGGTCGAGCTCGGGCGCTTTCTCTTCTACGACAAAAAGCTCTCCGGCAATCAGACGCAAAGCTGCGGAACCTGCCATCTTCAGGAGCTCGCGTTCACCGACGGACTTGCGCAGGCAGAAGGGTCGACGGGCCAGATTCACCCGCGAAGCTCGATGAGTATCGCGAACGCAGGCTACGCCGCGTCACTGACCTGGGCGAACGAAGCCATGGTCATGTTGGAACGCCAAGCCCTCGTGCCGATTTTTGGCGAAGATCCAGTCGAGCTTGGTATGGCCAACATGGAAGATGAGCTTCTTCGGCGCATGCGGGACGACGAGCGGTATCCCGAGATGTTTGCCGCAGCGTTTCCCGACCAAGCCGACCCGATCAACCTCGACAGCATCACCAAAGCCATCGCCGCATTCCAACGACAGGTGACGAGCTTCAAGTCGCCCGTCGATCGATGGCAGCAACGTGACCTGACTGCGCTCAACGAGTCGGAGCAACGGGGCATGGCGCTGTTCTTTGGAGGCACCAACGCCGCGGGCGTCGAAGACGCTTTCGAGTGCTTTCACTGCCACGGCGGTTTCCTTTTTTCGCAGTCGTCCGACGACGCCGGACAGGTTTTCAATCAGAAGTTCTTCATGAACAACGGCCTCTACAACCTCGACGAGGACGGGAGCTACCCACCGGGTAACGAGGGCATGTACGAGATGACAGGCGATCCGCTCGATAAGGGTCGCTTCAAGCCACCGAGCCTGCGGAATATCGCCGTGACGGCGCCTTACATGCACGATGGGTCGATCGCGACTCTCGAAGAGGTCCTCGATCACTACGCGCGTGGTGGACGCCTGATCGAAAGCGGCCCAAACGCCGGCGACGGAAGAAACAATCCCAACAAGAGCGCGCTCTTGAACGGCTTCGAGATGACCGAGCAAGAGAAGCAGGATCTGATCGCCTTCCTTCGCGCACTCACCGACGACGAGCTCTTGAACAATCCGGCGTACAGCGACCCGTTCGCCGAATAGCTATCGGAGCAGCCTCGGCTCTCGCTCGAGGTCGATTCCGAATTGGTCGCGAACGCGCGTGCGGATCTCCTCCGCAAATGCGAGGAGCTCCGCGGTCGTCCCGCCTCCATGATGCACGAGCGCTAGCGCGTGGTGCGTCGATACGCCGATCGCGCCGCGACGGGTGCCCTTTGCGATGCCGGCTTTCTCGAT
>CALLDH010000185.1 GCA_937998345.1 uncultured bacterium
CCAACAGATCGAGGAAGAGGCGATGGATGCGCTATCGCGCCTGAGCACCAACGAGGCGCTTTCTACGTCGCTCTATCGGATGGGTTTCCGAAGCCTGGACGAGGTGGTCGAGGCCAGCGAAAACGAGCTAGCGTCGGTGCCGGGAATCTCGGCCGACGACGTGGCGAAGCTGCGTGAGGACGCCGCTAACGCGATGGAGGAGCTTCGCAAGGAGAGGTTGGCTGCGATGGCCGATCGGACCGAGGCGCCTGCGGAGCGCGACAAGCTTCTCCTGGTGCGCGGAGTCAATACGAGAGTTGCCGACCTGCTCGAGCAGAACGGTTATGCGTCGGTGGATGTGATCAGAAGCGAAGAGGACACGGACCGCCTGGCGATCAAGTCGGGCCTCGGCGCCGCCAAGGCACAGGCCCTCAAGGCCGCCGTCGCAGAGTTCGTCGAGACCGAGTGGCCCCCCGTCGACGCCAAGATGCAAGAGAGCATTGCCGCGGCACAGGCGGAGGCTGCGCGCTTGGAGGCTGAAGCAGCGGCGGAGGCGGAGGCAGCTGCAGCGGCGGCTGCAGAGGCAGCGGCGGCTGCAGAGGCAGCGGCGGCTGCAGAGGCAGCGGCGGCTGCAGAGGCAGCGACCGAGTCCGAAGGCGGGGCTGAGACCGGAGAGCCTGTGGAGACCAAGCAGGAGTAACCGGTGATGCTGGACGTCATGGCCAAGAGCGAACGAGACAAGCCTTCGCGGCGGATGTGCGCTGGGTGCGGTAAGCGCGCCGAGCGCGGCGAGCTCGTGCGCCTCGTGGTCGGGGACAGTGAGCCATTCGTGGCCGTGGACCTCGGCCGGCGGCTTGGCGGGCGGGGCGTCTCGGTGCATCCGAAGAGGGCATGCATTCGCTCGGCCGCGCTCCGTGGTGGGTTGGCGCGAGCGCTTCGCGGGGTGGCTTCGGTCGAGCCGGAAAGCCTCGAACGGATGATCGCGCAGCAGTTCGAACAGCGCGCCTCGGGACTGCTGAGCGCGGCCCAGCGAGCGCGTAGCCTAGCTCTCGGGGGCGATGCGGTTCGCACCGCGCTGAAGGCAAACAAAGGGGATCTATTGATCCGCGCAAAGGATTCGCGTGGTCGCGGGGAAGAGCTCGCACACGTTGCAACGGCGCTTGGTTGCGCGACGGCGACTTGGGGGACAAAGGCCAGCTTGGGGGACGCATTCAGTCGTTCGGAGCTAGGTGTCCTCCTGGTCATGGATCGGGGCATTGCCCTTGCGATTCTGGATTGCCTGTCGCACATCGAGGCCCTATCGGAGGATGGATGAGTAAGGTTCGAGTCTACGAGGTCGCTCGAGAGTTGGGGGTCGAGAACCGCGACCTGATCCAACGAATTGCGACCCTCGGGATCCAGGTACGCAATCACATGAGCGTCCTCGACCCGGTCGAAGTGGACCGCATCAAACGTTCGCTCGGCAAGGACCGCAGCGAGGCGATGGTCGAAGAACGAATTCGGCCCACCGTCGTGCGCCGGAAGCGACGCAAGAAGGTCGACGAGGCCGAGCCCGCGGCGGCGGATGCGCCCGAGATCGCGCCAGTGGAAGCGCCCGTTGCCGAACCTGCAGCAGCAGCCCCCAGTTCGGCGCCGGAGCCCTCGATCGAATCCGCTCCACTGGAAGCGCCGCCCGAGGTCGCGGCCCCGGAACCGGCCGAACGGCCTCCCGTTGCAACCGCACCGGAGCCTGCCGCAGAGCAGCCCCCGGCGGAGCAGCACGCGCCAGAGCCGCCTCCCGTCGATCAAGCGCTCACGGCGGAGCAGGAGGAGCAGGGTCGCTTCGCTCACGATGCGTTGCCGCCGGGCGTCATGCGCCGCGGCAAGGCGAAGGCCCCCAGCGCCACGCCGCTTTCCGAAGGTACACGTCGTCGTATCGTTGCGGAACACGCAGCCCAGCGGGAGCAGCACGCGCCCCGGCGTCGCGAGATCCGTGGCCGTTCGTCGATCGGGCCAACCGGCCGCCCGCAGGGCCGCCCCGGCAAGAAGCGTTTGCAACCCGGTAAGAAGCCGAAACAAACCGAAATCACGGTGCCGAGCGCGCAGAAGCGGGTGATTCGCATCGACGACAACGTGCAGCTCCAGACACTCGCGCAGCGCATGAGTCTGAAGGCCACGGACGTCTTGATGAAGTTGATGGAGTTAGGCGTCTCGGGCGTCCACATCAACAGCACGCTCGACGCGGACACCGCAGCCGTCCTGGCGGGCGAGTTCAACTACGAGGTCGAGAACGTTGCGCGGAGCGAAGACGAAATCGTTGGCGACGCGCGCGGCGAGTTCGAGGACAAGGCCGACGACCGGCAGCATCGGCCTCCGGTCGTCACGGTCATGGGTCACGTCGACCACGGCAAGACTTCACTCCTCGACAAGATTCGCGAAGCGGATGTCGTCGCTGGCGAGGCGGGCGGCATCACCCAGCACATCGGCGCGTACCGTGTCGACACCGACCGGGGCACGGTCGTCTTCCTCGATACGCAGGGCCATGAGGCATTCACGGCCATGCGTGCCCGAGGCGCCCAGGCCACCGACATCGTCATCCTGGTCGTGGCCGCCGATGATGGCGTCATGCCCCAGACGAGAGAGGCGGTGGCTCACGCGCAGGCGGCCGAGGTGCCCATCGTCGTTGCGGTCAATAAGATCGACAAGCCCGAGGCGAATCCCGACACGGTGAAGAACGAGCTCGCCGCCTTGGGTCTTCAGCCGGAGGAGTGGGGCGGGGAGACGAGCTTCGTCCCCTGTTCTGCGATCACCGGCGAGGGCGTGGACTCTCTCCTCGAGAATGTCGTGCTTCAGGCTGAGCTTCTAGAGCTCACGGCGAACCCAGAGATTCCGGCCGAAGGTGTCGTGCTCGAGGCATATCTAGATCGCGGGCGAGGTCCGGTGGCTAACGTCTTGATTCGAGACGGTTCTTTAGATGCCGGCGACTACGTGGTGGCCGGCGGGTCCTGGGGCCGTGTTCGCGCGATGACCGATGACCGCGGTAGCCAGATCCCGAGCGCTGGGCCGGCCACGCCGGTCGAGGTGTTGGGCTTGGCCGAGCTGCCCGCGGCCGGAGACCTGTTTTACGAGGTCACCGACCAGCGCAAGGCACAGCAGGTGGCCGGGGCGCGGAAGAAGCCCGGCACCGCGAGCATCGCGCCCACCGGCGGCCTTCGAGGTCTCGATCAGTTCCAGGCCCTCATGCAGAGTGGCGACGTCCGGGAGCTGCGGCTCGTGGTCAAGGCCGATGTGCAGGGATCCGTGGAGGCGCTCCAGAGCTCCCTCACCGATCTCGCGACCGAGAAGGTCAAGGTCAACGTCATCCATACCGGCGTCGGCGGCATCACCGAGAACGACGTCATGCTCGCGAGCGCGTCGCAGGCCATCGTCCTCGGCTTCAACGTGCGGCCGCAAGGCAAGGCCTCGTCGACGGCCAAGAAGGAGGCCGTCGAGATTCGAACCTACAGCGTCATTTACGAAGCCATCGATGAAGTGAAGGCCGCGATGAAGGGTCTTCTCGCGCCGAAGATCGTCCAAGAGGATCTCGGCAAGGCGGAGGTTCGGCAGACGTTCGGCATCCCGAAGATCGGCACCATCGCAGGTTGCATGGTTCTCGAGGGCAAGATTAGCCGCAGCGCGCAGGCGCGACTCGTTCGTGATGGTGTGGTCGTTTGGGAAGGCCCAATGGGCTCGCTCCGCCGCTTCAAAGAAGACACCAAAGAGGTCCAGGCCGGGATGGAGTGCGGCATCGGCCTTCAGGGCTTCAACGACGTCAAAGAGCAAGACATCATCGAGTGTTACGAAGAGAAGCAGGTCGAGGCGACACTCGAGTGAGCTGAGCGCCGAAAGTTCTGAACATGGTCGTTGGCGTTTGCCAGATTTTGCTTTCCTTGCCGGGGGTGACCTCGCTGAAGGCCAAGCGGTCGATCGTGCGCAAGGTGCTCGATAGAACCAAGAACCGTTTCAATGTGTCGGCGGCTGAAGTCGGACAGCAAGACGCACATCGGCGAGCCACGCTTGGTTTTGCCGTGCTCTCGGGCGATCGCCGTCACGCGAACTCGATGCTCGATTCGATCGCTTCGTTCGTCGAAGGCTCGTCGGAAGCGATCGTGTTGGACCGCTCGACCGAATTGGTTTCCCTAGGGGAGCTCGGGGATTGGACGGGCTGAGTCATGGCGCAAAAGGGCTTTCGAAGGGCAGACCGTGTCTCGGAGCGCATCCGGAGTGAGCTGATGGATCTCATGCTTCGTGGGAGCGTGCGCGACCCCGCGGCCAAGGATGTCGTGGTCTCGGCCGTTCGGATGACCGATGACTTGAGCATCGCCCGCGTGTACGTGCGCGTGCTCGAGGAGATCGATACGGATCGACAGGAGGCAGTGGTCGCGGCGCTAGGCCGGGCGAGCGGCTTCCTCCGCCACGAGATAGGGCAACGGCTGCAGCTCCGGCACGTGCCGAAGCTGGAGTTCTACTGGGACGAAGTCGTGGATTCGGCCCTTCGGATCGAATCCATCCTGCAAGAGATCCGAGAAGATCCAAACGACGGCTCGGAGGACTCCAAGTGATCGAAGACGTGGTCGAGATCGCCCGCAATGGCGAGCGCTTCCTGGTCGCATGTCACCGGCGCCCGGATGCGGATTCGCTCGGCTCGGCCCTCGGGTTGATCAAGACACTTCGCGCCATCGGTAAAGAGGCGACGCTGTTCATGCCCGAAGAGATTCCAGTCTCGCTCCTCTTCTTGATGGACGGCGAAGAGGGGGTCGGGGAGGTGCCCGAGGGCACGAGGTACGACGCGACATGGGTTATGGACATCGCGGCTAAGGCGCTCCTGCCACCTGGCTTCCCCGGCCCTGAGGTGACCGGCCCCGTGGTGATCATCGATCATCATCACGCCCACGATGATGTCGGCGACGTCGTGTACCGAGATACCAACTCGGCGGCGACGGGAGAGGTCGTCGTTCGGCTGATCGAAGAGCTCGGCCTCGAGTCCCTGCCGGAGGGGTCGGCGACACCCTTGTATGCCGCGATCGTCTCGGACACGGGTGGGTTTCGATACTCGACTACGAGGCCGGCAACTCTGCGCTTGGGCGCGAGACTCGTCGAAGAAGGCGCCGATCCTTGGCACGTCGCCTACCAGCTGTTCGAGCGATGGGAGCCTGCGCGCCTCCGTTTGCTTTCGGCGATCATCGCGACACTCGAGATGGCGTTCGACGGACGGGTCGCCATCATGCGTGTCACCCGCGAAATGCTCGATATCTGCGGCGCGGACGACGACATGGTCGAGGGCATGGTCAACTATGCGCGGCGAGTCGATGGCGCGGAGATCGGGGCGCTGCTCTGGGAGTGGCCGGTGCGAGGCGCCGGGGGCGATCACCTCGAGACCAAGATCAGCCTCCGCTCGAGCGGGGATGCTGACGTATCGGTGATCGCCGCGGCCCTCAATGGCGGTGGGCACCGAGCCGCAGCGGCAACTCAGCTCAACATCACGATTGACGAAGCGAACCAACTGTTGCGGGCGGAGCTCGCGAAGCACTTCGCATGAACGGCATCCTGGTCGTCGACAAGCCGGCCGGGTGCACGTCGCACGACGTTGTGCAGCGCGTCCGAAAAGCGTTGCGACAGAGGTCGGTCGGGCATGCGGGAACCCTGGATCCGCTCGCGACGGGGGTGCTGGTCGTCGCGGTCGGGGAGGGCACCAAACTGGTCTCGCACCTGCAGTCCGACGACAAGCGGTATGAAGTGACCATCGCGCTCGGGGCAGAGACCGATTCTCTCGACGCGGATGGCGAGCTCACCGAAACCAGTGAGGTACCGCCGCTCGACGCCCGGACTGTCGAGCAGGCGCTTCAAGCGTTCATCGGGCGTCACCCGCAGGAGGCACCCAAGCTGAGCGCGATCAAAGTCGGTGGCACCCCGCTTCATCGCCGGATGCGTCGCGGCGAAGACGTCGAGGCGCCGGTGCGGGAGGTGGATCTCTACGAGGCCACGGTGGACTCGGTGAGTCAGAAAGCCCTGATCCTGAGCCTTCACTGCGGGAAGGGCTTTTACGTACGCTCGCTAGCGCGGGACCTTGCCCGGGCGCTCGGGACACTGGGGCACGTGAAGGCGCTGAGGCGAACGACGAGCGGCGCGTTCTCGATCGATGATGGCCTCTACGGCGACCAGATGACTGCGGAAGCGATCGCCGAGCGGTTGATTCCGTTACGAGAGGCATGTGCAGCTCTTACGCGCGTCGAGCTGACTGACGAAGGGGTCGGGCACGCGCGCCATGGGCGGCCAATCGGACCCGAGGTAATCGTTGGCGAGACGTGGCGAGAAGTGCCGGCGGACCAATCGCTGGCGCTCTTTGCACCGGACGGCGAGCCGGTGGCCCTCGGCCGACGCGCCGATGAAGGCATTCGCGTGATCCGCGGCTTCACCGCCACTGCCACCGATGTGCTAAGCCCCTAGCGTGGAGCGCACGCGCTACCTGATCGTCGGAGCCGGCGTCAGCGGGCTCGCGTTTGCCGACTGGCTACGCGACGACGACTATCTGATCGTCGAAGCGGAAGACGAGATCGGCGGCTATTGCCGCACCATCAGGCGCGACGGTTTCGTTTGGGACTACTCGGGGCATTTCTTCCATTTTCGGCATTCCGAGATCGAGGAATACCTGGTCGAACGCATGGAAGGGCAACGCGTTCTTCGCGTCGAACGCGACAGCCGCATCTGGTACGCGGGCCGCTTCATCGACTTCCCGTTTCAGAAGAACATCCACCAGCTTCCAGAGGCCGAGTACGAACAATGCGTTCGCGACCTAGAGGAACGGCCGGAAGAGCAGGGGGCCAACTTCAAGGAGATGCTCTACGCGCGCTATGGCCGTGGCATCGCGGAGAAGTTTCTGATTCCCTACAACGAAAAGCTCTATGCCCTGAACTTGGCCGCGCTCGACGCCAACGCGATGGGACGCTTCTTTCCCCACGCAAGCGTCGAGGAGATCCTTCGGAACGCGGATGCGCCGGCCAATGATGGTTACAACGCGAGCTTCACCTATCCGGAGGGCGGCGCGATTCAATACGTCGACGCGCTAGCCAAAGGTGTCGATGGGGACCGAATCGCGCTGGGCGAACGGGTCCTGAACATCGATCGAAAAGCCAAGGTGGCGACCACGAACAAACGCCAAATTCGCTACGACGCGCTGATCAGTAGCGCTCCACTGGTCGCTCTGCTCGACATCTGCGGCCTAGCATACGATGCGGCTGTCCTGAGCCACAACAAGGTTCAGGTGTTCAATCTGGGTTTCGACAGCAAGGGCCCGGCCGGGGTGCACTGGATCTACTACCCACAGCGAGATCTCTCTTTCTATCGGGTGGGCTTTTACGACAACATCTTCGGTTCGAACCGGATGAGCTTGTATGTCGAGGTCGGCCTTCCCTGGGATGCTGAGCTCTCCGAAGACGACCGCGGCGCACTGAAGGCGAGAGTCTTGGCCGACCTCCAAACCTGCGGCGTCGTCACCAACCAGGCCCTCGTCGCCTCCCACGACGTTCTGCTGAACCCCGCATACGTGCATATCACGACCCAATCGAATTCCGAAGCCACCGCTAGAAGAGAGCTGCTAGCGGCTGAAGACGTCCACTCGATCGGGCGCTACGGCGCATGGACCTACTGCTCGATCGAGGACAACATCGTCGAAGCACGCGGGCTGGCGGACCGCCTCGCATGACCGCTCCGCGGGTTGAATCCTAACTTCGGGCATTCTGACCCCGAAAACGGACCCTGAGGCAGACGACGTCGACGAGTGCGTTCAAGAAGATTGCGACGATGGCATCGACAACGACGGTGACGAACTCGTCGACGGGGCGGATCCGTCCTCTATCATCGTCGAGTAAGACTCCGTGCAACGGCTCGCGACTACCGAATAGAAGCGCCACTCCTTCCCGAGAGCGGACCTGGACGCGACTTGTGCACCATGAAGAGATCTTGGCTTGCCACGGATGGCTACTGTCCCGATAATCGCGACATGCCGAGCACATCCAGTACGTGGCGCGCGTTAGCCGCCACCATCGCCGTCGTTTTCGCGGTCGGCCTCGCGGGTTGCAAGAGCAAGCCGGTCGAGGAGAAAGCCGCACCCCCTACGGAACCGCCTGCCGAAAAGGCCGAGCTGCCGCCGGCTCCCGCGGACTTCCCGCAGATGAAGATCCCCGAGGACAATCCTCAAGCACCAGAAAAGATCGCACTGGGGCACCAGCTCTTCTTCGACGCGCGCCTGAGCGTCGACGGCTCGCGTTCCTGTTATTCGTGTCATCAGAACGAGCACGGTAACGGCGGTGAGACGCCGCTTGCCGTGGGCGCGAAGGAAAAGCAGCTCACCCGGCATAGCCCGGTGATTTGGAACACCGCGTACTTCGACGCGTTTTACTGGGACGGTCGAGCCGGAAGCCTCGAGGCCCAGGCCAAGGGTGCATGGGGCGGCGGTAACATGGGCGTCGGCAAGGAGAACCTGGCCGCCAAGGCCGCCGAGCTCGCGGAGATCCGGGGCTACAAGAAGCAGTTCAAGAAGGTGTTCCCTGAAGAGGGAATGACGCCCGATACGATTGCGAAAGCGATCTCCGCGTACGAGCGCACCCTGATTTGCGACGACACGGCGTACGACCGCTACGCAAAGGGCGACGCCAGCGCACTGACCGATCAGCAGAAGCAAGGCTGGGGGGTCTTCATGAGCAAAGGCCAGTGCGCCGTTTGCCATGCACCTCCGCTATTCTCGAGTGCGATGGGAGTTCCTGGAGGCCTCTACTACAACGTTGGAATCGGTACGGCCGGGAAGGCCGATGACCAGATCGACGTCGGGCGTTCCAAGGTGAGCGAGCAAGACGCCGACTGGGGAGCTTTCAAGGTCCCATCGCTTCGCAACGTCTCCAAGAGCGCGCCCTACTTCCATGATGGATCGGTCGCGACCTTGGATGCGGCCGTGAAGGTCATGGCGACCGGCGGCATCGACAACAAGAACAAGACACCGCTCATGGCCGACCGCGGTCTGACCGGGGCAGAGCTTGCATCCCTCGTGGCGTTCCTCGGCGCACTAGACTGTGGCGGGAAGCTCGAACAACCAGATCTCCCGAAGTAAGCAGACAACCCTCCCAGACGCTGGCACTGGCGCTGCCACCAGCTCTGGCGCCGCCACTGTCCCTGAGACACATTCCCCTCATGACCGACGAAAACATCCGCAACCTGGGCCCGCTCGCCCCATTCGCCGGCACTTGGGAAGGTACCAAAGGCATCGACCTGGCTCCTGATGACGATCGGGTCAGCGTCGAGCGCAACGAGTTCAGCGAGAAGGTGATCCTGGAACCGATCGGCCTAGTCGAGAATCACGAACAATCGCTCTACGGCCTTCGCTATTCAAAGATGGCCTGGCGGCTCGGCGCCGAGGATCCCTTTCACGAGGAAGTTGGCTACTGGCTCTGGGACGCGGCCGCGCGTCAGGTCATGCTCAGCTTCATCGTCCCGCGCGGTGTGACTGTGCTTGCGGGCGGCTCAGTCGAGTCCGACGCAAACTCGTTCAAGCTGTCTGCCGAGGTGGGCAGCGAGGTCTTCGGGATCTGCTCAGGCCCATTCCTCGACGAAGAGTTCAAGACGGTCCGCTACGACATCGAGCTCACCATCAACCCCGATGGGTCATTCTCGTACGCGCAGAACACACAGCTTCAGATCAAGGGGCAGACCGAGATCTTTGCACACACGGATGAGAACACGCTGCGCAAAGTAGAGTAGGGAACCACTAGGGGCACCGCGGGACACGACACCCGGGGACGCGAGCACTTATGCCCGATCGGTCACCGCGAGTTTCGTGCTCGCCGACAAAGTGTTGACGGTGACGGTATGACGCGGACCGCGCACGAGGACGAGACGTGACGCACACGCTGCGTCTCTCCGCCCCGAACGCAAAGCCTGCGCGTCACGGCAGCGGAATCCCCAGCTGGAAACCGAGCTTCCGCATGTGACGCCGTTAGAACACCGCACTTAGTGCGCCCGCGCACAGAAACCGTTCGGGTGATTGGCGCAAGCGGTAGACTTTTGCATAGTAGTTGTGTACTGGAGACTCGGAGGTTTCGATGCGCTCAGCGATTGGGTTGGTTTGCATAGTGGTGTTGGGCGTCGCGGCCGTTGGCTGCGGCGGTGGCGGCGACTCGGACGGAGACGGCGGTGGAGGCTCGGGAGGAAACGCCGGAGTCGGCGGTGAAGGCGGAAACGGCGGCGTCGGTGGTATCGGCGGCGCCGGCGGAAGCGGTGGTGCCGGCGGCGTTGGTGGTATCGGTGGTGCCGGCGGCGTCGGTGGTATCGGTGGCGCCGGCGGCGTCGGTGGTATCGGTGGTATCGGTGGTGCCGCCGGAAGCGGTGGTATCGGTGGTGCCGGCGGAAGCGGTGGTATCGGTGGTGCCGGCGGAAGCGGTGGTATCGGTGGTGCCGGCGGAAGCGGCGGTATCGGCGGTGCCGGCGGAAGCGGCGGCGCCGGCGGAAGCGGAGCGCTCTGCCAGGATGACCTCTGTGCCTGCACCGAAGCTGGTGTTCGAGCCGCAATTGCTGCCGGCGGCGGTCCCTATACGTTTGCTTGCGGTGGACCCCAGTCGATCACGACCGAAGCCGAAATCGTCATCAGCAACGACGTCATCCTCGATGCTGGAGGCGATTTGACGCTCGA
>CALLDH010000186.1 GCA_937998345.1 uncultured bacterium
CACGTTCGCGGAGCTCGTTCCTTTGCGCTCGATTCCGTTTCGCGTCGTGTGCCTCGTGGGGATGAGCGAGGACGCGTTTCCGCGCAGCGACAGCCGGCCGAGCTTCGACCTTACGCGAGAGGCGCGCTTGCCGGGAGACCGCAATAAGCGCGACGACGACCGTCATGCGTTCCTGCAGGCGATCCTCTGCGCGCGCGACCGACTCATCATCACGTACGGAGCGCCGTCGGGCAGCTCGCGAACCGAAGCGAACCCATCGCCCGTCGTCTGGGAGCTCTGCGAAACCGCAAACCGCTACTACCAGCAACCCGGTGGCGAACCCGTACTCGAAGCCACGTCCCATCCGCTGCACGCATTCGACTCGGCGTACTTCGATGGCGGCGAGCTGCCACAAAGCGCATCGGAGCGCTACCTACAGATCGCCCAGGCGCTCTCGGAGCGAGCCGTCGAACGGGCTCCTGTGGAGCTCGGCGCCGAGCGGGTCGGTCCGGAACAGAAGGTCTCGGTAGGCGAGCTGACGAGTTGGCTCTGGAACCCGATCGAGTCGTTCATCGACAAAGTGCTGCTCGCACGCTTCGGCGGCTTCGAGCTCTACGAGCCGACGAGCGCGATCACGAAGATCGGCGGTCGCGAAGCCGCCATCGTCGGAAATGGCGCATTGCGCGCTGGCCTTCGCGGCGATGCCCTTGCGGAGTACCTCGCAGCGGCTCCCGAGTTTCCCGATGGAACCTGGGGCGCGCTTCAAAGGCACACGCTCGCACGCGAAATTGCCGCGCTCAATGCCCGGATGGACGAGGTGCAGGGGACATCCGAAACGCGGTCGGAGCTCCTGTCTGTTGGGCTCGGGGAGGTGGTCCTGGAAGGTCGCGTCGATGGCCTCGGCTCCGACCAGCGCGTGCTGAAGCGCTTCACGCGGCCCGAAGGGAAAGCCGAGCTGACTTCCTGGATCGAGCATCTGCTCGTGGAGGTCGCGGGCGAAGCCGGCACCGGACGTCCGACACGGCTCGTCCTCCGCGGAGATGAAACCCAGGCAAGCCAGGTCTCGTTTCGCGTGCCCGGTGACGCGCGGAAGCTGCTCGAGGACTTGCTTGCGATCTACCAAAGTTGCCAAGAGGCGCCCCTTCCGTTGGTAGGGCCGGTCTCACGAGCGTTTGCGAAACGCTTCGACCCCGAGAAACCGCTCAAGGCCCTCGGAACGGCGAAGCGTGAGTTGGCTATCGCGATCCAACGATCGGAGCGGCTCGCGTATGTCTTCGGGAATGATAATCCGCTTTCCGACGAACACTGGGCCGAGTCGTTCCAGGAAGCGGCACTGGCCGTGTACGGCCCGCTGCTCGCACATCGGAGGGAGCCATGAGCGCCGAGCGCCCGGAGCTGGTTCCGCTCGATGCGCCCACGCTCGTGGAAGCAAGCGCGGGCACGGGCAAGACCTACACGATCACCACCTACTTCGTCCGCGCGATCCTCGAGCTCGGACTGAGTCCGGAGCAAATCCTGGTGCTGACCTACACCAAAGCGGCAACTGCAGAGCTTCGCGCTCGCTCACGGAAGCGAATCGTACAGGCGATTGCGCTGCTCGACGGTCCGGCCGAAGAACCCGACGCGCTGCGGGAAGTCGTCGCCAGGGCCGTCGAAGATCTGGGTCGCAACGAGGTCGAATCCCGCCTTCGCAAGGCGCTCGGCAAGATGGACCAGGCCGCCATCCTCACGATTCACGGCTTCTGCCAGCGTCTTCTTCAAGACCATCCGCTCCTGTTTGGGATCGATTTCGACTTTGAAGTTGCCGAGGATCAGGCGTCGATGAATTCGGAGCTCGCAACGGATTTTTGGGCAGCCAATCTCTACGACCGGCCCCCGTGGTTGCTCCGCGCGCTGAGCAAAAGCGGGGTCGGCCCGGCTCACCTCGCCAGGCTGGCCAACGTCGCCCTGATGCCCGGCCTTGAAATCCTCGGCCCGGAGCCCCGCGATGCGCCCGACGAAGCGGTGCGCCAATCGGTAGCACTGCGCCGCAAAGCAGCCGAGCTCTGGTTCGGGGACCGAGACACGATCTCCGAGATCCTGCTCGAAACGAAAGGCCTCAGTCGAACGTCGTACAACCCCAAGACGATTCGGAAGACCTGGATACCGAGCCTCGATGCGTTCTTCGGCGACGAGGGCTTCAACTATCCGCCCGCCTGCCTGCCACGCCTCGCGCAAGGCAGCATGAAGATGAACAAGAATTTCGAAGAGCCCAGACACGACTTCTTCGAGGCCTGCGCTGGCATGAACGAAGCGCACGAAGCGCTCTTACCGATGCTCGAATACGCGATATTCGAGGTCAAGATGCGATTCATCGAGTTCGCGCGTGAGGCCGCACGCCGGCGCCGGGACGAAACCGCCGCGCTGACCTTCGATGATCTACTCACCACGGTGTTCACGCGACTGGATCCAAGCCGGACGGATCACTCGTCTGCGGATCGCCGCACCGTCGCCGATGTGATCTCGAAGGCCTATCCGTTGGCACTGGTCGACGAGTTCCAGGACACCGACTCGGTTCAGTACGGAATCTTCCGCGCGATCTACGGCGAAGGCGTGGCGGTCTACGTGGGAGATCCAAAGCAAGCGATCTACGCGTTCCGTGGAGCGGACGTCTTTTCGTACATCGACGCGGCCGAGGATGTCGGCGACCGCAAGCACACCTTGAGGACCAATCGACGTTCGGATCCCGGGGTTGCGGAGGCTGTGAATGCACTCTTCTCACTGAGGGACGCGCCCTTCGTTCTCGACGGGATCGACTTCGAGCCCGCCATAGCTCATGCACGAGAAAATCGGTCGAGCCTGAGCCCTTCCATGGAGCTGGTTTTCCTAGAGAAGGAACAGCTCAAGGGGTCGCTGGCGGAGTGCGTCGCTCCGATTGTGGCCAACGAAGTTGCGCTTCTGTTGGACTCCGATGCCCGGGTCGAAGGGCGGGCTGTTAGGGCAGACGACGTCGCGGTTTTGTGCCGCAGCAACACCCAGGCGAACCAGGTGACGCGCGCGCTGCGAGCTCTCAACATCCCGACCTCGCTCGACGGCGGATCCAGCGTACTGGAAACCGAGGTCGCCTCGGGCGTTCGCGCAGTGCTGGAGGCTGCTTTGATGCCGGGGGATTCCCGCGCGGTCCGCCGAGCCCTGCTGACATCCCTGTTGGGCGTCACCCCGGCTGAACTGGTCGCGATGAGCGATGAAGCCTGGTCCACTTGGGTGTCGCGTTTTCGCGATTGGAATGAGGACTGGCACAGCTACGGCGTCCTGCGTTTCGTCGAAGACATGCTGCGCAGCACTCATGCCGAGCGGCGGATTGCGGGCCGCCCCACCGCGCGTCGTGACTTGACGGACCTCCTTCACCTGGAAGAGCTCTTGCTTCGAGGCGAACGGGAGCGGCGGAGAAACCCGGTCGCTCTGATGCAGTGGTTTCGACGCATGAGCGACGGTTCAGGCGACGCGGGCGAGCTGGCCCAGGAAGACCTCCAGCAGCGACCCGATGCGGAGTCGGGCGCGGTCCGGATCTGCACAATCCACAAGAGCAAGGGTCTCGAGTACGGCATCGTCTATTGTCCGTTTACTTGGGGAGATGCAGGCCTCCGCGGCTTCGACTCGACTGCCGTGAAGTTCCATGACGAGCACCGGCGACTCAAGCTCGACCTGGGTTCAGCGCAAAGCGAGGAGCACCGGAGTCGGAGTGAGCGGGAGGCCATGTCCGACGCACTGCGACTGCTCTATGTGGCCGTGACCCGCGCCAAGCATCGCTGCACGCTGTTCTGGGGGCCCGCATGGAGCTGGAAGAGCTCGGCGCTGCGCTACTTGCTGCACGGCGAGGAAGGATTCGAGGCCCTCGGCGAGGACGAGCTACGCGAAGCGGTCAACTCGCTCGCTGCCGGGTCGAATGGGGCTATCGAGGCCCGTCCGCCACACGAGGCGCAGGCCAGCGCCCGAAGCGTCGAGACGCCTGAAGTGCAGCTCGCCACCAGGACGCTCTCCCGATCCTTCAGCCACGCCGCCCGACTCGCCAGCTTCACGAGTCTTACCGGTCACGATGAGAAGACCCCGAGCCCGAGAACTGGGCCCGCACCCGTTAGCTCGGAGCCCGGTCTCTTCGCAAGTCTCCCCGGCGGGGCACGCACCGGTCTGCTGCTCCATTCGATCTTGGAGCATTCCGAGTTTGCCAAGCTCGACGGGGACGAGGTCGAAGAGCCCATCGAGCGACAGCTGCGAGCGTCCGGATTCGACCCGTCGCTCGTGGAAGAAGTGCGGCGCGATCTCGACAGGGTGGCCCGCACGCCTCTCACGGCAGATCCTGACGCTCCGCGCCTGATCGATCTTCCCGGGAATCGCCAGCTTCGTGAGCTCGAGTTCACCCTGCGCGTGAACCGACCGAAGCTCGTGGACCTCGCGGCGCTGATGAAACAACACGGCGCGCCTGCAGCCGCTCCCCGCTACTACGAGCGCCTCGCGGACGTCAGCTCTCAAACCCTGCAACGCTTCTTGCGTGGCTACATCGACCTGATGTTCGAATGGCAGGGCCGCTGGTACGTCGCCGACTACAAGTCGAATACCCTGCCCACGTACGCGCCAGAGGCAGTCAACGAAGCGGTTCAACGGGAGCACTACCTGCTGCAGGCTCAGCTCTACACGGCCGCCGCTCACCGTTACTTGAAGCAGCGAGTCCAGGACTACGACCCTGAACTCCATTGGGGCGGCGCCCTGTTCCTGTTTCTGCGCGGGATGAAAGGCCCGGAGGGCGGGGTTTCGAGTGTGTTCTTCGATCGTCAGCCGGCCGAGCTCCTGAGGGCGGTCGACGACTGGCTGGGAGGTCGCAATGAGTCTCGCTGACCTGCAATCCCGAGGGCTGATCGAGCGGCTCGATGTGGAGCTCGCGCGCGCCCTGGGCCGCATGCCCGGCGCCTCCAGCCCCGAGGTCGAGCTGGCGATTGCGCTCACCAGCCGCAACGTGCGCCGGGGTCATAGCTGCTTCCCCCTTGGAACGTCCGCTGCGGAGATCTGGGCGCGCGACGCTGCTCCGCTGTACTCGGTACCCGATGCCGAACAGTGGCGGAAGGCCCTTGCGAAGAGTCGGCTCACCCAAGAGGGGCCACTCGTCCTCGATGAAGCCGGCCGGCTCTATCTCCGGCGTTACTGGCAGCTCGAACGCGACATCGCTCGGCAACTCGCTGTCCGCGCCAGCGTGCCTCCGATCGTCGCGGACGACGCGGCCTGGCTCAACGCGTCACTCGAGAGGCTGTTTCCTGAAGAGCCGGACTCCCCCCAACGTCGCGCAGCCCAGAACGCGCTCCAACACAGCATCTCTCTTCTCTGCGGTGGGCCGGGTACCGGCAAGACGACCACCGTGGCCGCCATCGTCGCGCTCATCATCGAAGGGCAGCTGAGGGCGACTGGGGCCGCACCGAAGGTCATGCTGCTGGCCCCGACTGGAAAGTCCGCCGCCCGCTTGGGAGAGGCGGTGCGCCAGGCCAAGGCTCGGATTCAGGCCTCCGAGGAGGTCCTCGAGCAGATCCCTGAGCAGGCAAGCACGGTGCACCGGGCCCTCGGGATGCAACGAGGAGGCATGCACTTTCGCCGAAGCGCCGACCTTCCACTCGAGGCGGAGGTGCTCGTCGTAGACGAGGCTTCGATGATCGACCTGGTCCTGATGCGGCAGTTGCTGGAGGCCACACCGCGGGACGCCACGCTACTCATCGTCGGCGACCCCGACCAGCTCACCTCGGTTGAAGCGGGCTCGGTTCTTCGCGACCTCGTCACCGCAAGCGCACAGACTGGATGGCGCGATCGCGCCACGTACCTCACCACCACCTATCGCTACGACGAGGAGCAACCACTCGGTCAGCTCGTCGCCGCAATCCGAAACGGAGAGGGCTCGCTGGTCGAAGCCTTGCTCGCGCGGGAGGATGCAGATGATGTCGTCTGGGCCTCGGCCGGGGGTCTCCAGGCTGAGCTCGATCGGGCCGCCACCCATTGGTCCGAGGTGTTGGCCACCGGCAACGCGCGTGAGCACTTTGAGCTCCGGGGCCGGTACGTAGTGCTCAGCCCATTCCGACGGGGCCCAGTCGGCACCCGGCAGCTGGGCTCGTCAATTCGAGATCGACTGGCAAGCCCGACGGGCGACGCGCCGCGCGTGACGCCGATCATCATCGAGGAGAACAGTCACGAGCTTCGGGTGTACAACGGAGACTTTGCCATGCTCGTCGGCGGACAGCCGCCTACGGCGACGGTGCAGAGCGACACCGAAGGTTTCCGGGAGATCGCGGAGGCGAGGCTGCCGCGGTTCTCCGACGCGTTCGCATTGAGCGTTCACAAAGCGCAAGGGTCCGAGTTCGACGAGGTGTTGCTGGTGCTTCCGGAAGAAGACGCGCCGCTATTGACTCGCGAGCTTCTCTACACGGCAGTGAGCCGCGCTCGGAAACGCGTGCGCGTCGTCGGACCGAAGCAGATCGTGGCCGCGGCCCTCGAGCGACGGGCGCAACGCTACTCGGGACTAGTCGACGCGATCGGCCGCGCGCTCGGCTGATGCCGGCGGAGAGTTAGGCAGCCTTCGGCGGCCAGGGGCGACGAATCTTCTGGGCGACCTTGGCGGCGGTCTCGTCGTCGATCTCGCCCGAAGGGTCAGCACCAAGCTGTTTGAGGATCACTTTGCAGTGAGCGGGGTTCCAGCTGAGAAGCTTCGCGAGCTCCTTGAGGTCGTAAGTATCTGTGCCAACCATGGTGCGCTTCCTTTACTAACAGTTAACTTATAGCGCAGAAACGATGGCACGCCAAGGCTTATTTGGCAGTTAGTATATAAGCGGTGACTCCCAATAAAGTGAGTATTAACAAGGTGATAACCAGCCACCCGGGTCCACGGAGGCCCGGCGCTGGCTCGGAATCCGGTGGCGGCGCGACAGGAGGCCCCTCGACCGGCTGAGCCGCTAGGAATTCTTCGATCAGCTGGGTGGCCTTCTCGACCTGATCGCGCTCGACGCGAATCTCCGTCCCGTGCCGCTGCCGGTCGGTGATTCCCGGATACGCTGTATCGCGGTGGCTGATCAAGACTGCGGCGATGCCTTCAGACTCGAGTGCTTCCTGCAGCGCCAGGGCCTGCACCTCGTCGTCGGTCTCGTAGACGCTTATTGTCTCCATGATGTTACTCCGATTGCACAAAAGGGGGCACGGGACAATCGAGCGCGTCGCCGATGGCACGGATGAGCTCAGCCTCGCGATCGGTAACCGCGTCATCCGCCATGACCGTAGCGGCGCAAGCCAGCATGAGGCTTCTCTTCAAAGCAGGCGCGGCCGCATCGTAGCGTTGAAGAGCAAGGTCGACGGAAGCCAAGGTACATTCGCGTGAAGGCAGGATCGCGCCGGCGGCCTCCTTGATGTGAAGCGCCTGCGCCCCGTGCCTGAATGCGCGCGCGGCTTCTTCCTCCGTCCGGCTACCGACGCGCGCCAGGGTCGAGATCAAGACTCGCGCATCGGGCAGGAGAACCCGCAGCGACCGAAACCGGAGTGGCGTCGGACCCGCACCGTCGAAGTACCGCGAAAGATGGCGCTGGAGCATCCGGCTCAGCGTGTACTCGAAGAGATCGATCTGCCGGTCGCTTTGCATCAGGGCGTCGACCACCTCGCGAAAGCGCTCGTACTCATCGATGGACAGGCTGCGTAGCGTCGGGATGGCCATGTCGACCAGGGCAATCTTCTCGGCGGACGAACGGTCCCCGGCCTCGGAGTGAAACCGAAGCGTCAGATCGGCGGTTTGCGGATCGGTCAGCTCCGCCACTTGAATCAGCTCGGTCCCGCGGAGAACCTCGTCCTGGGCGAGCAGGACCCCGAAGATCATCGCCTGGGCCATCGGAGCCTGGTGAACGGCGTGAATCCAGAGCTCGGGCAGCGCGGCGTGAAGGGAGCGGGCAAACGTGATCTGCTCGGGGCGGGGGCTCCCGATGTGCGCGATCGACTGGCTCATGGCCTCTTCCGTCGGCGCCTCAGCAAACGCATTCATTTGCGTGTCGGGCGCGTCGGGCGGGGTGCTCATTCCCTCGGCGATATCCGGCAGGCCCACCTCGGTGAACTCCCCGTCCCACTGGGGCTCGAGCTTTCGGATACGCTCCCCGAGCGGGGGGTGCGTGCGAAAGAGCCCAGCGAACAGCCGTAGCCGGCGGATCGCATCCGAGAAGAAGATGTGACTCGCTTCGTCGGCCTTCGGTGTGTCCAGGTACGAACGAGGTGCCGCACCGCCGATCTTCTTGAGCGCACCCACCAGGCCATCGGTGTCGCGCGTGAACTGCACCGCGGAAGCATCGGCGAGGAGCTCCCGTTGCCGCGAGATCGAGCTCTGAATCATGCGGCCAAAGAACACGCCAATCGAGCCGATGGCCAGGAGGCCGAGCCCGAGGAGCGCCACGCCGCCCCCTTCCTTCTTCCCGCCACGCATCGAGCCGCGGGTCAGGAATCGACCGATCAGGGCGAGGAGAAAGACCCCGTGCAGGAGCCCGATGGCGCGGAGATTGATGCGCGAATCTCCATTGAGAATGTGGCTGAACTCGTGCGCAATCACGCCCTGCAACTCGTCGCGCCGGAGGAGCTGAAGAGTGCCTTGCGTCACGCCGATGACCGCGTCGCTCGTCGTGTTTCCTGCCGCAAAGGCGTTGATGCCGGTCTCCCGATCGAGGACGTACACCTCGGGAACGGGCACCCCGGACGCGATGGCCATTTCTTCGACGACGTTCAGAAGGCGGCGCTCTTCGAGCCTCGTCGAGTCGGGGTCCACCTTTCGACCGCCAAGGCTGAGCGCGACGGCGGGCCCCCCGTCTCGCAACTGGGCGATCTTGTAAAGCGAACCCAGGCCGACCACGAGGCTCGTGCTGACGAGCGCAAAGAGCAAGACACCGGGGTTCCAGAACGACAGGGCGAGCTGTTTCACGTTGTCGTAGTCGCCGGTCACGTACGCGACCCCCGCCGAATCGGTCAGCCCCATCGAGTAGAAGACCATCGCCAGGAAGTAGACCGAGACGACCACGCCGAGCACGGCTAGCGCAAAGAGAAGCACCAGGCGCGTGGTGCGCTTCCGCGCGAGGGCCTGCTCCTCGAAGAAGTCCATGACTCAGAACTGAACTTTGACTGGAGCGCGCTCGCCTTCGGATTCGACCTCGAAGAACTCGGCGCGTTTGAAGCCAAACATGCTGGCCACGAGGTTCGACGGCACCATCTCGCACTTGTTGTTGTAGCGCATCACGGCATCGTTGAAGGACTGTCGCGCGAACGCGATTTTGTTCTCAGTCGTCGACAGCTCCTCGGAGAGCTGCATCATGTTCTGGTTCGATTTGAGGTCGGGGTACGCTTCCGAGAGAGCGAAGAAGCGGCCGAGCACACCGCTGAGCCCTGCCTCTGCGCTCGCAAGTCCCTGCATCGCCTGCGCGTCCCCGGGATCTGCAGCCGCCCGGGTTCGGGCGCCCTCGGCGGAGTTTCGGGCGGCGATCACCGCTTCCAGAGTCTCGCGCTCGTGCGACAAGAACCCCTTTGCCGTTTCGACGAGGTTCGGAATCAAATCGTGTCGCCGCTTGAGCTGCACATCGATTTGCGCGAATGCGTTCTTGAACCGGTTTCGAAGGTTGACGAGGGCGTTGTAGATGCCCACGAACCAGGCAATCAACACGAGAGCGAGCACAAGCGGACCGAGCAACCAAGCCATCGCGACCTCCCCTGCCTTCAAAAGACGCTTCCAGTGTAAGTGCCGACCCCTATAAACTCAAATCCGTATGGAGTCGGAACAGACGGTGCTGATCACAGGGGCAAGCACGGGGATAGGCCTTGCGATGGCTCGAGCGCTCACACAGACGAAGTACCGGGTGTATCTCACCGCTCGGCAAGAGTCGCTGACGCGCTTCGATGTCCATGCAATCGGCGAGTCTGAGAACGTTCGAATTCGCCCCCTGGATGTCACCAATGCTGCAGAACGGGAAGCGATCGTTGCCGAGGCCGACCGCGACTGGGGCGGCGTCGACATCCTGATCAACAATGCGGGCGTTTCCTATCGCGCTGTGGTGGAGCATGTCGACGAGCACGAGCGGCTCGCCCAAATGGACGTGAACTTCCGCTCGCCCATGGAGCTCATCCGCCTCGTGCTTCCTGGGATGCGCGCAAAGCGGGCCGGGCGCATCATTACGGTCAGCTCGGTCGGCGGCATGATGGCGATGCCCACGATGGCCGCGTACAGCGCGTCGAAGTTCGCGCTCGAAGGAGCTCACGAGGCGCTCTGGTACGAGGTCAGGCCATGGGGGATTCGTGTGAGCCTGGTGCAGCCCGGCTTCGTCCGTTCCGACGGCTTCCAGAAAGTCCGGTACACACCCAAGAGCGGCCGCTCAGAAAACGAGCTGGCCGAGCCCTATCACGAGCACTACGTGAACATGACGCCTTTCATCGCAAAGGTCATGAAGTCGTCGCGCGCGACGCCGGAGTCGATTGCACGCGTCGTCCTCAAAACGATGCGACGAACGCGCCCGCCATTGCGAGTGCCAGCGACATTCGATGCGTTTGGCTTTTCTCTGCTTCGACGAATCTTGCCTCGGAACACGTACCACTGGCTCCTGTACAAGATGCTCCCACGCGTCGACACCTGGGGCCCATCGACGAGTCGAAGGTCTTTGCCGCCTTCGTCGGACGGCGAGCGTTGATCACTTCGGATGGCGGGCGATGTACTTCTTCTTCTCGCGCTTGCCCTTTCGCTCGGCCAGCGGCATCAAGAGCTTCCGCACGCCGGGAACGAGATAGCCTAGGGTCGCCATCTTTGCCGCCAGGGCGGGCTTCGTTCGCTCCCTTGCCCCATCCGCGGCAGACGCGAGCACCAGGTCGGCAACCTCGGCCGCGGTGCTCATCGGCAAGGAAAACACGAGAGGCGGAACCGTGTCGATGACGTTCTCATCGAGGATAAAGCTCGTCTCCACCGGACCTGGGCTCACCACGCAAACCCGGACATTGGTGTTCCGAAGCTCCTCGGCAATCGCAAACGAGAAAATTCGAAGACCGAACTTCGCAGCCGAATAGGTCGCCTCGTCATCGAGCGGGTAGCGCCCCGCGAGGGATGCCACGTTGACGATCGTGCCCGCCCCTTGCGCGCGCATCGTCGGCAATACGAGCCGGATGAGCACCATCGGAGCTCGGAGGTTGACGTCGAGAATCTGGAGCATTTCGTCCATCGGTAGCTCCTCGAGCGGCCCTCTCGAATTGCGTCCCGCGTTGTTGACGAGGATGTCGATGCTCCCGAACCGCGACTTCGCTTCCGCGAGAAGCCGCTGGCACGCGCTCGCGTCTCCGACGTCGGTTGGCACCGCGTGGGCCACGTCGGCCCCGAGGTCGTCGACCAGACGCCGAAGTGGCTCGGCGCTGCGTGCGGCCAACACGACCCGCGCACCTTCTGCGGCGAACTTTCGAGCGCACGACTCGCCGATGCCGCTGCTCGCCCCGGTAATCACCGCGGTCTTGCCATCAAACCTACTCATGCGGAGGCCTTTGTCACTTCGACCATCAATTCAGCCAGCTTCGTGAACGCTTCGTCGACGTGGTCTCCGGACTTCGCACTCGCCCGGACGATGTGCCAGTCGAGCTTGCGCGCTGCATCGACTTGGGCCTTCGTCAGCGCGGCGTCCTCTTCGAGGTCGACCTTGTTCACGATGAGGACAGCCGGCCGCGAGCCGATGAACCCTCGACCCTTGGTCTGCGCCTCCAAGAGGTGGTCGAGCGTTCGTGGACGGGTAGCGTCCACGACAAACACTAGGCCCGACGCGCCGGAGATGAACGAGCGGTTGTACTGGCCCCAGGCCTCGCTGCCCTCGGGATCCCAAAGCATCATTTCGAGTGAAATGTCGCCCACGTCCACGGTGCCTTTAGAGATCTGCATCGCGATCGACGATTGCTGGTCTTCGACGAAGCTGTGCTCGACGAATCGTCTGACGAGGCTCGTCTTTCCAACCCCGGGGGCCCCAAGCAGGCAGATCTTCCGCCTGAGTCGCATGATCCCCTAGTACGCCAAGTCTCGAAGCCTGCAAAGCTCCGGTTCGCGCTCCGGTGATTTTGACCTAGAGTCCGGCCGATGAGCGAACAGAATCAGAAGCTGGAGTTCGGCGGGGTTCCTGGGAACCTCGCGATGATCATCGGTCTCCCCATCTTCACGGCCTACCTCTTCTTCGCAGTGCGTTTCAACGATGGCGCCGTGCTTCCGGGGGCCAACGCGGACTGGGAAGGCTTCAAACAGGCGATGATGCCGACCGGGCGCGCCGCGGTCATCTACGGAGTTTGGTTCACGTTCCAGGCGCTCCTTCAAAGGTATGCGCCCGGGCGAGAGGTGCTTGGCTCCGAGCTTCCAGACGGAAGCCGCCTTCCGTATCGCATGAACGGGCTCTTCTCACTCTTGGTGACGTTCATCGCAGTCGCCGTGCTGCACTGGTCTGGTGTGTTTTCGATTCGCGAGCTCTACGACCAGTTTGGCGCGCTGATCACCGTGATGACCATCTTCGCGTTCCTCTTCAGCTTCTACCTTTACTGGTACGGCAAGCAGCACGGACAGGCGCGCCACCTCAGCGGCAAGTTCATTCACGACTTCTGGATGGGCACCGGCCACAACCCGCGCGTTCCTCCCGGCCGCGACGGCCTCGACCTCAAGATCTTCTGCGAAGCGCGACCGGGACTCATCTTCTGGGTGCTGATCAACACCTCGTTTGCCTACGTTCAGTACGAACAATACGGCTTCGTTTCGACTTCGATGATTCTCGTCTGGATCTTCCAGATGTTCTACATCATCGACTACTTCTGGAACGAAGAGGCCATCCTCACGACGATGGACATCAAGCACGAGAACTTCGGCTACATGCTCGCGTTTGGCGATTTGGTCTGGGTGCCGATGACGTACTCCCTGCAAGCGCACTACCTCATCGACCGGGTGCACTCGCTGCCCTGGTGGGGCGCCGTGCTGATCGTGATCACCAACATGCTCGGCCTCTACATCTTCCGCGCGGTGAATTCGCAGAAGCACAAGTTCCGCGGCGACCCCGACAACGCGCGAATCTGGGGCAAGAAGGCCGAGTACATGCAGACCGAGCAAGGCGGCAAGCTTTTGCTCTCTGGATTCTGGGGTTGGTCGCGTCACTTCAACTACGTCGGCGACATCCTGATGGCCCTCTCTTGGTCACTCCCCTGCCTCTTCGGCTCCGCCCTCCCCTACTTCTACCCAATCTACTTCGCCGTCTTGCTCATCCACCGCGAACGACGAGACCACAACTTCTGCTCAAAGAAGTACGGAGCCGACTGGACCCGCTACTGCGAACGAGTCCGCTACCGAATCATCCCCGGCGTCTACTAGAAAAAGGGGACAGTCCCCTTTTTATAAGGGTTAATGCGCTGTAGGCTTCGAGGCCTATGGCCCGCACTCCCGTTGCTCACACCGAGGTCGAGCGCATCGAACGCCAGGGCCGGAAGCACACCAGCGACTTGGTCGCGGTCGAAGAGCCGCTCCAGATCCTGCTCGAGCACGGTGAGGCGCACGCGCGCACTGAAACGCTCCTTGCGATGACGATGCGCACGCCGGGGCACGACTGTGACTTGGTGGCGGGGTTTCTCTATGCGGAGGGCGTCCTCGGGAGCATAGACGACTTGATCAGCCTGCGTCATTGCGCTCGCTCCGACACACCGGAGAACGTGGTTCGCGCCGTTCTGCGTGAACGTGTGGTCGTGCCGTCTCGACTGCTCGAACGAAACCTCACGGTGACCAGCGCCTGCGGCGTCTGCGGAGGGCGCACGGTCGAGTCCTTGTCGAAAGAGGGTTGTAAGAGAGTTCCTCTGGAGAAAGAGTCATTCCAACCAGCAGCCATCCGAAACGCGCTCGCCTCACTCGAAGAATCGCAGCCCTGGTTTCGGCATACCGGCGGCACGCACGGCGCGGCGCTATTCGACAACACGGGGGCGCTCTTGCTCCACCGCGAGGACGTGGGCCGCCACAATGCACTCGACAAACTAGTTGGCGCTTCGCTTCGGGACGCGCGTCCGGAGCCGGGCGATCGCTTCCTCGTCGTGAGCAGCCGCGCCAGCTTCGAGCTCGTTCAGAAGACGGTGAGAGCGGGGTTCCCGATGCTCGTTGCCATTGGAGCGGCATCGAGCTTGGCAATCGAAACCGCGAGGCGCTTCGATCTCACATTGGTGGGCTTCGCACGCGAGAACCGCTTCAACGTCTACTCGAACGGCGAGCGCATTGCGCACGAAGCAAGCGAGCCTTCGTTCGTTGAGGTGGAGGTTGGTTGATGGCCGCCGACCGACCAAGCGGCGCCGAGCCACCGGAAACTGACGACGAGCTGACCGTCGAAGCACCGCAGAAGAAGGCGGCGGGCCTCGCGTCGGTTCGCTCGGCGTTCGTTCACATGCACAAGCACGGGCACTCGATTCCGTCCGCGATTCGCATTCTCGGAAAGATGAACCAGACCGACGGGTTCGATTGCCCCGGTTGTGCCTGGCCTGACCCAGACGACCGCTCCGCGCTCACGGAGTTCTGCGAGAACGGCGCGAAGGCTGCGGCCTGGGAAACCACTCGGCACCGTCTAGATTGGAAGTTTTTCCAACGCCACAGCATCGACGACCTGACAAGGCAGTCGGACTACTGGCTCGGCCTGCAAGGCAGGCTCACGCAGCCGCTGATGCTCCGCCCTGGCTCCCGTTTCTACGAGCCGCTCGAATGGAACGAGGCATTCGCGCGCATTGGCGGCGCGCTGAAGAGGCTCGACTCTCCGAACGAAGCGATCTTCTACACCTCCGGGCGCACCAGCAACGAGGCGGCCTTTCTCTACCAGCTGTTCGTGCGTGCGTTTGGGACGAACAATCTTCCCGACTGCTCCAACATGTGTCACGAGTCGAGCGGCGTCGGCCTCGGTGAGACGGTGGGCATTGGGAAGGGCTCCGTCACGCTCGACGACGTACACGAAGCCGACACGATCATCGTGATGGGGCAGAACCCAGGCACCAACCATCCGCGCATGCTGACCGCATTGCAAAAAGCAAAGAAGAACGGCGCGCGAATCATTGCGATCAACCCTCTCCCCGAAGCGGGCCTGATGGGTTTCGTCAATCCGAAGAGCCCAGGGCAAGTGCTTGGCGGGGGAACGCAGATCGCCGACCTCTTCCTTCAAGTGCAGATCAACGGCGATGTCGCGCTGCTCAAAGCACTGATGTGTCTGCTGCTCGAAGCAGAAGCCCGTGAGCCAGGCAAGGTGCTCGACGATGAGTTCATCGGCCTCCACACCGACGGCTTCCACGAGCTTCGAGCGCACCTCGAATCGCAAGACGTCGACGGGCTCATCGACGTCGCGGGCATCACGCGGGGTGAGCTCGAACAAGCCGTCGAGATCATCTTGCGGAGCCGAAAAACGATTGTTTGCTGGGCGATGGGCCTGACCCAGCATCGGAACGGAGTCGGCAACGTCCGCGAGATCGTCAACTTCCTCCTGATGCGCGGCAGCATTGGAATGCCCGGCGCCGGCACCTGTCCGGTGCGCGGGCACAGCAACGTTCAAGGTGACCGGACGATGGGGATTCACGACCGCCCAAAGCAGGCGCTGCTCGATCGAATCCAAACCGTTTTCGGCTTCGACCCTCCTCGTGAGCACGGCTTCAATACAGTCGAGGCGATTCACGCGATGCTCGACGGCCGCGCGAAGGTCTTCTTCGCGATGGGAGGCAACTTCCTCCAGGCAACGCCCGATACCGACCGCACCGCGCACGCACTCGAGAACTGCGACATGGTCGTCCACGTGAGCACCAAGCTCAACCGTGGGCACCTGGTTCGCGGCAAGTGGTCGATCATCTTGCCTTGCCTCGCGCGCTCCGAAGTCGACAGCCAGGCCTACGGCCCGCAGTTCGTCACGGTCGAAAACTCCATGGGCGTCGTGCACTCGTCACATGGCCACCTCAAGCCCGCCGACCCCGAGCTCTATAGCGAATCGGCGATCGTCGCGCGCGTCGCTCAGGAGGTGCTGGGGCCGGAAACCCCAGTGAGCTGGTGCTGGTTGATCGAAAATTACGATCGCATCCGCGATCTCATCGGGGAAACGATCCCAGGCTTCGAAGACTTCAACGCTCGCGTGCGCGAACCTGGCGGATTCCACCTCTACAACGGAGCCCGCGAACGTAAGTTCAAAACGGAGAACGGAAAGGCCCAGTTCACCATCAACCCGGCGCCCGACCTCGCGTTGCCCGAGGGCGCCTTCCGCATGATGACGGTCCGCACGCATGACCAGTACAACACGACCGTCTATGGGAACGACGACCGCTACCGAGGCATCCGAGGCGGACGCCGCGTCGTGTTCATCAACGAAGCCGATATGCACGAAGCCGGCCTCGCTGCAGGCTCCAAGGTCGACATCCGCAACGACTTCGGCGGCACGCACCGCATTGCCCCTCGCTTCACCGTGGTCCCGTACCCGATCCCCCGCCGCTGCGTAGCCACGTATTTTCCCGAGGCGAACGTCCTCGTCCCTCTCAACAAATACGCCGAAGGCAGCTTCACCCCCGCCTCCAAAGACATCACCGTCCGCCTCACCCCCAGCACGTAAGATGAGTTAACCCTTTCAAAAAGGGGACAGTCCCCTTTTTCGAAGGGTTAGAGGCGTCGGAGGACTTCGTCGGCGGCGCGTTCGCCGGATTGGATCGCGCCTTCCATGTAGCCGATCCATTCGGTTGCGGATTCGGTGCCGGCCCAGTGGATTCGGCCTTCGGGTTTGCGAAGGTGCGCGAACGAATGCGTGAGAACGCCGGGTGGCAATCCGCCAACGGGGCAACCGCGTGACCAGGGCTCGGCGCCCCAGTCGAGCTCGCGGTACTCCTGGAACGAACCTGCCTCTTCGCCGAAGTAACGCTGGAGCGCGCCCGTCACGCGGCGTCGCCGGTCAGACAAAGGTTGCGCCGACCATTGCCGCGCCTGACTCCCGACGACGAACCCGATAAGCGCAGGCTGCCGCCCGTCGTGGGAGGTGTTGTCGTAAACGATGCTGAGCGGGCCGTCCGAGCTCACGACCTCACCGGAGAAACCAGCGTCACGCCAGAACGCGCGCTCGTAGGTGACGAGCACCTTGACCGCGGCACCCATCGCAAAGCGCTGCGTGACTTGATCGCGTGCGACCGAAACCGGCGGCTCGTATTCGATGTGTCCTGCAAGCACAGGCGGGGCTGTGACGATGGCATACCGGCCACCAAGCGTTTGCGCGTCGGACACCGCATCTACGCCCTCACTGCTCTGAACGAGCCTGCGCACCGGGAGCCCAAGGCACACGAGGTCCCCCAGCTCTTTCGCGAGCGCGAGCGAAATCGACTGCGCCCCAGAGACGAAGCGATCCTGCTGCGCACCTCCGCGAGCCTCCGAGAGGCTCAGCAGCCCGCCCCCCGCATTGAGATACATGAGGAAATAGAGGGCTGAGAGCTCGCGGGGCTCCGCTCCAAAAATCGTTCGAATCGCGGCGTCCATCACCGCGCTGATCTTGCTCGACTTTACGAAGCGCGCTCGCCAAGTCTCGAGCGTGTCCCCGTCGAGCGCCTCCGCGCCCTCGGCGGTCATCGGTCCCGTCGGTGAGATTCTCTTCCGCACGCGCTTCAAATAACTGAGCGCGCCCTGCATCTGAATCAGGTTGGGAACTGACATCGAGGGAATCGACCGCTTGTAGGTCGACACCTTCCCCTCGACCTCCAGCACCTTCTTGCCTTTGGTGTACGTCGGGAACGTCGCGATCCCAAGCTCGTCAGCAAGTGCATGCAAGCGTTTCTGCCCGGGCCCGATCCATTGCCCGCCAACATCAAACGTGCCTTGTCCGATCTTCTCTGTTCGAGTGCGTCCACCAACTCGATCGCGCGCCTCGACGACCCGAACCGACGCACCTTGAGCACGAAGCTTCCGCGCGGCACAAAGCCCCGACAGCCCGGCCCCCACGACTACGACATCCGCCCGCTCACCCATCCCGGCGGTTATAGTACGCGCTCGGCGGTCTACTCAATTTTGGTGATTCTCGCTCGGCGAGGGCCTCGACGCCGGGGCTTCTTTTCAAGCTCGAACGCTTGATTGATGACGAATATCTCATCGGCATCGGGAAGGGCGATCAGGCGCGTCGGGGATCGCGGGAGGAGCCGTGAACGCTCCCTCGTCTCGATCTCTACGACGTACTCTGTGCCGGGGGCACCATAGGTGACGAAATGAGCCACTCCCGACGCGTTGGTACGGGCTACGCGTTCTCCATCGAGAAGGATCGGAAGATCGGGACCGTCAGTCGCGCGTACGACGAACACGGCGAGTCGTTTCGAAGGCCGACACCTCAACGTAATCTCCATGGCGTGCGGCTCGGACTGGCCTACGCCAACAAAGGTGCGCAACCTGAGAGCCTTTCGCTCGGACGGAGACTCGTGTCCATCGGGGCAGTCATGTGAGATGGTCAACCGTTGCCCTGACTGTCCGCGGATCTCCTTAGCCACCCGTCCATTTGCGTCGCTCTCGCCCACAGGCTCGCCATCAATCAGGACACGGGCCCGGGGAACCCGGACGCCCGGGTCGGATTCGACGACGAAGACAAGGGCATATCGCTCCTCGTCAGGCGGCTCTTCGCACGATGCGAGAGCGACGGCACTGAGTGCAACGATTACTTGAGTGGTCACGGGCACAGGTGGCTCACGGTCTCCGCGCACCTCAACTTGGCCTTCAACACGGTGACGACGTCTCCGAACACGGCCTCCCTTGGGAAGAGCCTCACGAGCATTTGATAGTGGGTCAGCGCGGCCGCGAAGTTGTTTGACCCGATTAGGCTCGCTCCTCGACGCTCCAGCTCTTCTCGCTCACTCGGCGCGATCTCCCGAATTGCCCGCTCCACCCCCGAGTAGGCACTGACCGGAGGACGGGCTCCACGCTCCGACCTCGCGAGCTCGTCGACCAGAGGCGCAACGCTACCACTGTTCATTTCCTCGATTGCATCGCGCAACGCGACGGCAGCGCGCCTTTGCTGGTGGACGACCCAACCAAGGCCAAACACGAGGGCTAGGACCACGCTTGTTTCGACGATTCGACGTCGTCGCCGCGAAAGCATTGTGTACAGACGCTGCCATATCGGGCCCCTGCCCCCGGCAGGCCGGGCGAAGCTAGGACTCCGGTGAGCCGACGAGACCACTCCACCAGGCCCCCCGAAAGGTCGTTCCGTACGGGATGCCGCCAGCCGGGCGTCGATGAGGGTCCTCTCATCGTCGGGCTCTCGAATGAGCATCGTGGGGGGCTCACTCATTCGCGCCTCCCGGACCCAGCCGACCGCTCAAACAGATGGTTGATTCGGTATCCGCTTTCTTGATCGTACCCCAACACTTCGGTGACGTGGGTCACGCAGCGCGACCCATCAGAGCGCCGAGACACCTGGACGATGGTATCGATGGCGGAGGCGATCTGCCCACGGAGCACATTCAGCGGGACGTCGACATCGCTCATCAGCGCCATCGTCTCCAATCGACTCAGCGTGTCGAACGGAAGGGTAGCGTGAACAGTCGACAGGCATCCACGGTGTCCGGAGGTCATTGCCTGGATCAAGTCGAGAGCTTCGCCGCCGCGTATCTCGCCAATGACGATTCTATCTGGTCGCATGCGAAGCGTCGCTCTCAAAAGCTCGCGGATGGTGACCTCACCGCGGCCCTTGAGGTCTGCCGGCTGGGCCTCGAGGTGAACGACGTGTGACAGCCCCAGTTGAAGCTCCTGAGAATCCTCCATAATCACTACGCGATCGTCCTCGGAGGCAAGCGAGGCGAGTGCGTTCAAGAGGGAGGTCTTTCCCGAGCCACTTCCCCCGGCTACGAGCACATTGTCCCTCCTGGCGACGACCGTTCGAAGTAAGCCCGCGGTGTCTCGAGTGATAGTCCCCAACTCGAGCAGCCGATTCAAGGTCAGTTGCCTGCGCCGAAAGCGCCTGATGCACACGACGGGGCCAGACGAAGCGGCCGGCGGAATGATCGCTTCCACGCGCGAACCGTCCGGGAGCCGTGCCTCCAAGATCGGATGCCGCGGGTTGAGCTCCCGACCGACGAACTGAGAGAGGTTTCGGAGAGCAGACATCAGAGCATGCTCAGAGGCAAACTCACTGCCGGTTCGATAGAGCCGCCCGCGCCTCTCGACGTAGATCTCGGCGTGGCCGTTGATCATGATCTCGGTCACGTCGTCGCCTTCCAGGAACGCAGCGACTGGGGCGAACAGGGCCGCCACCGTCTCGTCGAATACATGCCGAGGGATGCTCACGGGTCCTCCGTCTCACCAAGATCGATCGTACGAGGGTGCGGCACGAGCCGAGGGCCGGTGGAATCGTCAGCAACCTCCCTCAAAACGGACCTGACCTCAGCGGCGTGAGGCCCCTTGGGGGTCAACGTGAGATACTCCTCGAGGTGCCGCCTTGCTAGCTTCTGGTCGACGTAACCGCTTCGGTAGAGCATCGCCAACCTGTAGTGCGGCAACGGCAGAGCTGGCTCGGCCTCGACGATTCGCTCCAGCTCCGACTGGGCGAGAGCGAGATCACCCAGCGCCTCGTGAATGGTCGCGACGACGAGGCGAAGGGGCCAGTCTTCGGGATGATCGCGAAGGTAGTTCGCAGCGTGACCCAGGGCAGAC
Source organism: uncultured bacterium (assembly GCA_937998345.1). Classification (GTDB taxonomy): domain Bacteria; phylum Myxococcota_A; class Polyangia; order Polyangiales; family Houyiibacteriaceae; genus SG8-38. Next base: position 20,660 of record CALLDH010000186.1, read on the forward strand.
TGGTAGCGGCTCGCGGCGACGCAGACGCGGACCAGCCAGTAGACCACCGTCGCCTCGGCGTGACCTCTTTCCCGTGCCGCGCTCAGGTACTGCTCCGCCCGAAGCAGATCACCGGAGCGCGCGTGCGACACCGCCAAGGAGAGGAGGTCTTCGGCGCGAACGGCTGACAACTGGGCCTGGAGGTCAGGGCCTTGGTAGAGCGTTGCATGATGGCATCCGCCGACGATCACGAAACCGCCGGCGAGCAGACCAGCGAGCAGATGCCTACGACTCGGCACTCGCCTTCGCCGCGACTTTTCCGATGTTCTTCCTGAGCCATTCGACATACTCGTGTCTCCCGATGTGGTCGGTCAGAAGTAGCAACCGACGAATCTCGCTGAGGGCGGCCGCCCATCGTTCGCGCTCGAGTGCGTTCAAGAGGTTCAATCGCGCCGCCGCATAGTCCGTGTTGACCCGAATTGTGAGCGCGACCATCGCGCGATGCGTGCTGTGCGCCCCGCGAACGTAACCCTCGGCCCGGTAGCAGGACTCCGCTTCGAGGTAGCGGTGCACCGCCCGAATACCATCTTGGGGATCATACTCGTATCGGTCTGCGCGCAGGCGCGCGAGTTCTTCCGACCTGTGACCATTTGAGAGGACGTCACGCCGATGCGGACACGCGACCGACTCGACGAACAAGTCGGGGTAGTCGTCGGGGGGATGATTGCGAGGGCCGAGCGTTGACGGGGCGCGGAGCCACGAGGGCAACACCACGAAGAGGAGGACGGCGAGCAGCGCGATGAGGCCCATACACTGGTTTCGAGTAAGCCCGGTCATGCGGGTCCAAGGCCTCCCGTCATGAAGCGAACCACTACGGGGCCCAGGAGAAGGACGATCACGCACAGGAAGATCAACGTCATCGGGCCCAGAAGCATGAGCGCGGCTTCCGAAGCGCTCTCCTCGGCTGCAATGCTACGCCGCAACCGCTGGGTTTGTGCCTGGATGGTCAGCACACTCGCGAGCGGGCTACCTTTGGCCTCGGCCTGCACGACACTGTTCACGAACTCGCGCACCTGAGCGGTGGGCACGCGCGTCGCAAAGCTTTCCATCGCGCTTTTTCGGGTGTGTCCGAGATCCAGTTCTTGGAGCACTCGACTGAACTCCTCGATGACCGGGTCGCCGGGGTCCGTCGCACTTGCCGTAATCCGCCGAAGCGACCCAGGGAAGTCGAGACCGGCGCTCATGCACATCGCCGCAAGATCGACCGCTGCCGGAAGGCCGCGACTGACGCGCCTCCCACGCGCTTGGGCGACGGAGAGCACTCGAAACCAGGGCGCCATGACCCCGAGACAGAACGCGCAAATCACCAACCCAACAGGCAGTCGGAGGAACTCGCAAACGATCAACCCTGCCGCGCCGAGACCAATGCCGGAGAGCGCACAGAGCGCAACCAGCTCGTCTTCCGACAGACCTAAGTAGTCCCCGGCGTGCACTAGCGAATGGCGCAGCGGTGTTCGGACTCGTCCCAACGGCAATACGCTCACCCATGCGGCGAGAGCGCGCACCGCAGGCTCGACCACCGCGAAGAATCCGCCGCTTTTGATGGCTCTGGCACGGTTGAGCCCACGACCGCCCAAGCTGGGCCGGACGGCGGGCGGCGTAAGGGCGAGGTGGTAGGCAAACCCGGAGACGCCTGCCAATGTCATGGCGAAGGTCAACGCCAGCAGAGCGTCCAGCCAACCAATCATAGGTCAACCTTTGCGATGTGATGCGCCCACAGGGTCGCGAACGTCCATACCACTGAACAGGCCGCGAGAATCGCCTTTCCGACTTGATGGTTCAACATCGGGTCGAACCAGGAGCGATCTAGCCAAGCAATGATGACGCACAGAACGAACGGGACCGAAGCCAGAACCAGAACTTGCCCGCGACCTTCTGCTGTCTTGGTTCGAAGCACACCTTCGAGCCGAGCCGCTTCACGCAAGGCCGCCGATGCTCGCTCCAGAGTGCAGGGTAAGTCGCCGCCAGTTTGCCTCGCCACGACTATCGTGGCGAGTGCTCCCGAGATTGGCGTGCTATTGATTCGGCGAGCGAGCGTATTGATCGCACGGTTGAGCGGGGTTCCGAGCCGAATCTCCTTGACCAGAAGGCCGACCTCTTCGCTGAACGGTCTAGGCACGAGGGCGACCGTCGATTCGATGGCTTCTCCGACCGAAGAGGTTGCTTTCAGCGCGTTCGCCAACATCAACAACCACGTATCGAGTTGACGTTCGAGTTGAGCAACGCGCGCGATGTGCCTCTTCCACAATAGAAACGGGGGGGCTGCCGCCACGGCCAACCCGAGCAGTGCGAAGACGGGGCTCTGAGTGACGGCGAGCAGTCCGAGGACGGCGAGGCAAACAAGAAGTTGAGCTCGCGCAAGCCTGGCCCCCGAGCAATGCATCAAGAGGAAGCTCGAGTGGCGGTCCAAACGCGCCGCGTAGTTCTCGAAGAGCCGCTCGATTGGGCCGCCGTCTGTCGAAAGGACGAAATATGCGACCGCAGCACATCCACCAACGACAAACACACCGGACACCACCAACAACGGAAACCACTGAAGATTCACAAGTATTCTCCGCCGCCGATGAGGCCCTGTTTGACGAACTCATCGAGAAAACTCGGAACATACCCTGTCGTCCGATGCTCCCCCAGGACATCGCCGGTGGGACTGGTACCAGTTCGATGAAACGCAAAGATGTCGTGCAGCACCAGTTCGCCGTCGTCGCCCGACGGACCCACCTCTGTGATGGAAGTCAGTCGACGAGTGCCGTCTGAGAAGCGTGTCTGCTGAACGATCACGTGAACGCCTCCCGCGATCTGGTCGCGGATCGTCCGGGGCGCCAAGTCGAGCCCCGCCATCATGCACAGAGTCTCGACGCGCTTGAGCGCTTCCTCCGCACTGTTGGCGTGGGTCGTCGTCATGGAACCTTCATGGCCGGTGTTCATTGCTTGCAGCATGTCAATCGCCTCTCCGGCGCGACACTCTCCAACGATGATCCTGTCGGGTCGCATCCGAAGCGCGTTCTTGACCAGATCGCGAATGGTGTAGCCACCGCGGCCCTCGAGGTTGCGGGGTTTAGACTCGAGTGAAACGACGTGTGGCTGATCGAGACGGAGCTCAGCGGCGTCTTCGATGGTGACAATTCGCTCACCGCGCGGGATCTCGGTGGACAGAACATTCAGCAGCGTGGTCTTCCCGCTGCCGGTGCCACCGGAGATGAGCATGTTCTTCTTGGCGCGCACACACCGTCGGAGGAATCTCGCCATCTGCTCGCTGAGACTTCCGAACGCGACTAGTTGTTCCATCTGAAGTGGACGCTTCGCAAACTTGCGAATGGTGATGCAAGGCCCACGGATCGCGAGCGGAGGGATGATCGCGTTTACACGCGAGCCGTCTTTGAGTCGCGCGTCGACCAGCGGCGTGCTTTCGTCGATTCGTCGTCCTAGCGGGGTTACGATCCGTTCTATCGCTGCACGGCACGACTCGTCGTCCATGAAGCGCAAGGACGTGAGGCAGATCTTTCCCTCCCTCTCGACGTAGATCGTGTCGGGGTCGACGACCATGATCTCGGAGATCGTGTCGTCCTCGAGGAGGTCCTGTAGTGGCCCGAGACCGAGGGCTTCGTTGGTCATCTCTGCGATGAGGCGGGCTTTGTTCGTCGCGGGGTGGAGCTCCGATGCAAACCGCGAAACGATTTGCTCGAGGGCTCGCACGACTCGTGGTCGCAGGACCGCGGCGTCCATATCGGTATCGTCGAGAGACGCGAGGTCGAGGAAATCGAGAAGCGATCGGTGAATTCGCCTGCGAAGCTCGGGGGAAGCGTCACCGGCGGCCGGTTCGCACACGAGCGGGGCGATTCGGAGAACATAGGGACCGACGCGGAGCTCGCCGCCAGGGCGCAGAGGTACTCCCGCGGCGCACACCGGCTTGTTTCCCAAGATTGTCCCATTGGAGGACTGATCCACGACGCGAACACCGCTAGCGGTGCGCTCGACGCGGAGGTGAACCCGACTCACCGCGGGCGATGGGAGGACGATGTGGCACGAGGGGTCACGCCCCACGGTCAGGGAGAGCGTCTCCTCGACTTTGATCTTCTGCTCGGAGCCGTCGGACGTGAGGATGGAAACCGAAAAGCCGCCGGTCACTGAGAGCCCTCCCCTCCGCTCGTGGGTAGGTGATCTCGCCCTACGCGGGGTTGGTCCAAGAGTTGGTGGGCGTCGACGCCGCCATGAAAACTCTCGTATACGCGGAGCGCTTCTTCTACACGATCTCGCTGACTCAGACTGATGGGTTCGACGACCGAAGGAACGACCAACATGTAGGACTCGTTGTCTTCCGTTTCACGAGAATGCGTCCCGAAGAGGGCCCCGATGAAGGGAATCAGAGCGAGCCCCGGAATGCCCTTTTTCTTTCGCCGTTCTGTTCGTGCACGAATTCCAGCTAGCGAAACCGACTGACCGAGCTCGAGGTTCACCAGCGTTTCGACGTGCGATGTAATGCGCCCCGGAATCCCGTGAACGCCCTTGTCAGCATCAAGATCAGAGACGTCGGCCACTATCTCGAGCTGAATGCGCCCGGTTTTCGAGTCGTACTTTGGCAGCACGGTCACCTTGGTGCCGAACTCGATGGCCTGGACGTTCACGGTCAGGTTGTTCTGCACTTGAACATTGAATTCGCCACCGGATGTGAACACCGCCTCGGTCCCGTTTGCGGTGACCAACGTGGCCTGCCGATACATCTTCGCCCAACCCTTGGCCTGGGCGAGGTCGAAGCTCGGCAAGAACGTCTGCGGCAGGATCTGAAACGCACTCTGAGTGGCTTGCCCACTCCCCCCGGTGATTGCGATGGCCGCTTCGGACGGAGTCAGCGTACTCCCGATGTTCCCAGGCCAGTTGAGGCCAATCTGGTGACCATAGCGGTCCTGGATCGATACGAAGTACAGATCCAAACGGATGTTCTCTCTGCTGCCGAACCCTTTGTCAGCGTCCGCGGCAATGACACGGATCGTGTGCTGGAGTTGTCCTCCATCGTCCCTGATGAGAAGGAGAGAGGTTGTGCCCTCCTGCTTTCCGACGATCACGAATCGACTTTGGTCGCGCGTGACCCGGATGTCTGCGAAACCAGGAGCGCCTTCTGAATAGCTCCTGACGCCTCGCGCGGGCAGGCTCTTCTGCTCGCCAACTCGCAGAACGATCGCTCGCACCCCCTCGACTTCCGCCGCCGCGTTCGGCTCGACCATCACCACGAGGACCATTAGGCCGACTGCAGACGCCAGATTCTTTTGCGAGCGCACCCTAGTCCACCCTCTCGATCCGCAAACGCCGCTGTCGACGCGCTCTCTTCTCCTGCTCCAGGACATCCGAGTCGTCTGTTTCTGCAAGACCCTCGTTGATCTCGAGGTCGTCCTCGTTTCGCAATACGAAACTCAGTGCTCCGTCGCGCCGCGCCTGGGCAATCAAGCTCGCTTGGTCGATCGTGACGAGGAGCGTTACAGCGTCGGACCGGAGGGGAGAGTCCTCTTCGACCGTCGCACCGAAACTGCTCCCGACAGCGAGGACGAGGATGTTCTGCAGGAGTGGGACCGTGACGACTCTTGCCTCTGACCCCGTTTTGGCTTTGGTCAGTAAGACGTCGACCCTATCCCCCGGCCGCATCAGATTGCCGAACGCACGCCGACCCAACCCGGCAACGCTCATCGCCCTCATTCCTTTCGGAATACGGCTCGAGAACGAGCTGCGATCGTGCGAGGTCGTGGCCAGGTCGGTCCACAGCAACGTCTGGTTCGCCTCGAGACCGATCGATGCGCGGACCCCCAGAACTCTTGGGAGGTCCGACGCCAGAACTTGGCGGCCTTCGAGGTATCTCTCCGGCAGCGTCCGAACCACCAGCATCTGCTCTGTGAGGGGTGCACCAGCCGCGACGTCTTGCCTCATTGCGAGAAGCTCGACCGGATCTCCACCGCTGGCTTCTCGCTGAAACTGCCGCACGTAGATGCTGAGAAGCACGAATCCGATCACAGTGACGACAAGTGATGCGAGCATGGCGACGCGATTCATGAACCCATTCCTGTCGTCATGATGGCTCGGAGGCGAGGATGGTTAGAATCGTCTGCGAAGCTTCGCCAGGGTCAGAAAGCACGGTGACGAGTCGATTGTCCTTCTCGGCTGAGAGCATCCGTATGCCGTCGATTTGGATTGACTCTGAAGGGTTCCGCTCGATGATGGTCCAGCCTCTTCTCGGAAGCTCCGTGCGATAGAACGACTCGAGCCCCACGGCAGACGTGCCGACCACGCGATAGACCAAGACGCCGCTCGGTTGACGTTCTTCCCACGCCGACAGGATGCGCCGGGAGCCCGATGGCCGCGGGATCCCGACCAGGTCGCGACCTGCTGCATCCGCGCCGTCGTGCGGCAGCATCTGGTAGAGATTGAACCTCGACTCGGTCCACATCGTGAGCAGGAACGTCTTGTCCTTCGCGCCGCCAGTGACTCGGCGCGCGAGGATGTAACGAGGCTCGCCGATCTCCCGCAGATCCCCCGTTTCGGCGAAGCGGAGGAACCGCTTGGTGAGCGCAGCTAGGTCTTTCGGAGCGTCACCCATGTCGACGCAAGCAACGTAGCCGGCGCTGTCGTTGCGTGCGCTCTGCATCGCGATCGCAGTCCCGCACGTAGCTTCATACTGGGCGAGGACCTCCGCAAGCGAGGCATCGACAGTCTGTGTTCGAAACGAAACACGGACACCATTCAACTCCAGCTCGCGGACCTCTTCATGGGGAGCGCCCGGGAATCCAGCGATCTGCGAACCAACCGCCCAGAGGGCTTCGTTGGCATCGGCGCGAGCGGAACGAAGAAGGAGGGCGACGGCCAGCACGCACACGGCAGAGAGAAAGATCCCTAAGCGAAGGAGCGGTGCCAGGGCGACCAAGCCACGAGCTGCGCGACGGTCTCGCAACGTTTTGCTATCTGCAGACTTCACTGGCGTACTCCGTTGCCTGTAGACCGGTGCTGCAGGCGTGCTCTAGAATGCTGGCTCTCGTGTCGGTGTGCCGTGCCGTGGTGTTGCAGAGCAGGATGGTCACGCCGTGCTGCGAGGTGAGACCTGAACCGACCATCGCGGGAGTCACGGCCTCCGCGAGGCCGACCCCGTTGGTTGCCTTCCCGAGAAGATAGTGACCGACGTTGCCGAGGAACGACGCCACAGAGAAGTGCCCATCTCGTGCTGCGAGCGCCTCATCGAGACCGCGAGTACGAATCTCGCCTTCGATGCGTCCGCACTCTCCGCTCAGGCAACTCTGAGCTGGACACTCACCCGAATCCGCCTGCAGCCACGCCAGGCGCCTTGCGCGCGACTTCGCCTCGAGTTTTGCGCTGTACATTCCATTCAGTGCGACAACCCCCACCAATGCAGCAATGAAAGCGGGTAGGCAGACGAGCGCCTCGAGCAACGCGGCCCCTTTTTCGTCTCGATGCAATCGTGACAAGGATCGAGCCATCATATCCTCAATGCGCGGAGACCGCGTTGATGGAGAAATCTCGAGCGACATCGCAGAGACCCGTGAGGCCGTCGATCCATCCCCGCCCTCTTGCGCTCGAGCACCCGCTCAGAATTCCACTTGGAATCCATGCCCTGGAGATTCGGAACCTACGGAGACGCGCTCGCCACCTCTGCTTCCACAACCATTCCGACTTATGCTCGCGGCCGTTGAAGTAGTACTCGGCCTGCGCGAACCCAATACGCCCGACTGCATGGGCGTCGTGACTGGCGTTGCGGCCGTCATCGTTCCCGCCTTGAGCGATGCGGACGCCCTGCTCGCCATGCTGCCAGTGATTCTCGTGAGCGCTTCTGCCGACATCGTACGCCCGATACTGGAACTCCTCGTGTCCCAACCATACGAGGGTCCCATCGGCACGACGTTCGATGACGCGTCGAGGCGATTCGACGACTTCGTCAGCGCATGTCCTACGTTTACCCAGCCGTAGTGCCTTGCTGACGACGCCTCCGAGAAGCCTGAGAAGCCACTTGGGTACCTTGGAACTCACGTTGTTGAGCCTGTTGCCCAAACCGTCCGCAGCCCGATCGCAGAGCGTCCCAACGTCATCCTTCTCGACCGGGAGGCCTCGTCCGCCTTTCGGGAGACGCGGGCCGAGGAGGGGCACGACGAATCCGCCCGCGACCGGTGGGTCGTAAACTTCCTGGAAGGCCATCGCATCGACCGCGCGAGCCTGCGCCAACATGGGATAACCGCGCTGGACTGCATGATGAGCCGCGTCCAGTGCATCGTGGGCAACCCGCACAAACTGCTCGACGGTGTCGCCTACCCTTTCGACGGTGCTCTCGACGGGGGTGAGCACCCCGATGAGAGGGACCGCTTTCGGGGCGAAGAACAGAGTCGCAGCCAACCCGTAGAGAACGGCGAGGACAATCTCGAGGAGGACTTCAACGCTACGAACGACCAGAAGAATCCCGGCAGTAATGGCCATCACCACGTTGAGCAGCGCATGCAAGTTCATCCCTTTGGCGCCCATGACGGAGGCTGCATGTGCGCCCGCATCCGCGCCGTCCTGCATGATGCGTCGGTAGATCACCGCGTCCCCGACGCCTAGGACGTAGTAGACGGTTGCGATCAAGAAGAGCGCCATGAAGAGGGACAGGAGCATCATGGCTCCGGCGGTCTCTTGGATCAGACCTTCATGCCTTGCAGACATCAGGAACCCCGCTCTCGATACTCGTAGGGCGCGTCGTGAATCAAGAGCGTCGTCTCGTGTTGAAGCGCTCGGAAGCGGCCGCCGACGAAGCCTTGTGCGAGGGGAAAGAAAGCCTCGCCGAGCTCGCCCTTGGCGTCGAGGTCGTCAAAGGCATGGCAGAGGATCCTACGCGCCAGAGGCACCGTGCACTGATACGCATAGGTGACGCGTACAGTGATCTCGGGCCCGGTTGCCACACCCGCTTCGACCCCGGGAAAGGTCACGGCGAGGGCGAAGGGTTGGTAGTAGAGCGCGCTTGCGAGCTTTCGCTCGTTTCCGATTGCCTTGGCCATGCTCGGCCGCAAGTCCCGACCAACGCTGACGGGTGCGAGAGGCATCAACGGAATGTGGGCGGCGAAGCGAATCGTGTTGAGGCGCGACCTGCCGAGGTTGGCCAATGTGGTGTCGGAGAACGCGGACACCAGCGAACTGGAGCTTGGGCTATCCCGCAGAACGGAACTCACGCGGCTGAGGACTGTCGCCACGTCGGACGGGGTCACGCGGTTGCGGCCAACGCTCAACTCGGGTTCTCCACCGTATTCGTTGGGGTCGTCCGGCAGAACGACCGCCGCGGAACGCGCGGCCGAGTCCGCCGAGTGCTTCACCATCAGGTTCGCATGCGTGATGAAGGCAAGCTGGACCGCGCAGACGAAGAAGGTCCAGACCGGAATGAACGCAATGAGGAACTCCAAGTAGACGACGCCGTGCTGGTCTCTGAACAGCGAGCGAACGAATGGAGCCCCGCCCTTCACAACTCGCTCCACGCCGCCACGAGGTATGGAGCGGCGAAGACCCCTGCCGCCACGAAGATGGCCCCACCCATGCGGACGGGAGTGAACAACGCATCACATGGTTGCTGGCGGCACCTTGCCGGAAGCAAGGGGTTGAGTGGCTGAACGACGGCGTTGCCGAGCGTTCTCAGCAACACTCCCTTCCACGCCAGTCCACCGCATGCGGCCACCAGCGCCACTACCAGGGCCGCTAGCTGGATTTCGAGGCCAAGCAGGAGGTCGAATCCGGTGATCGCGCCGAGAGCTCCAAACAGCTTGACGTCGCCGCC
>CALLDH010000187.1 GCA_937998345.1 uncultured bacterium
CTCGACGGCTGGGCCGTCAAGGAGTCGGGCCCGAACTACGCCGTCCTGGTCCAGGACGGGGACGAAGTACGCCTCGTGCTGAACGAAGACACCGCCCTGTAAGCGCCGACACCCGCTCCGAAACCCGGGCTTTCGATTCATCGCCAACTTTTTGCCGGCGAGGCGGTATTTCCTATCGATCTCGAAAGCATCTGGCATCAAGACTATGAGCGATGATCGGAATTCGCTGTCCGATATAGCTTCTTCGCGGCAATCGTGTCCGGAAGGCGCAGAAAGCCATGGGATGATCGGCGCCAGTACGCCCATGCGCGTGGTGTTTGCCGCACTTCCCAGGATGGCAGCGTCCTCTTCACCGATACTCATCGGCGGCGAGCGAGGTACCGGTAAGAACCTGATTGCACGCGTCGTGCACCGACTGTCGGGTCGCGCCGGCGAACCTCTCATCAGCGTTGACTGCGCCGGGGTGCCCGAGAGCCAGGCTCGCACGGTCCTGCAGGATTCGTTTCAGTCGGCGGACGGAGGTACCCTGGTCCTGAACGGAATAGGGTGCCTGACGGCCGATCTGCAGGCACGCCTGTTGCGCGTCCTGCGCTCCGAAGACATCGACGCGCGAATCATATCGACCACCGACACCGACCTCGAGCAAGCGGTGGAAGCCGGCCGCTTCCGCGAGGCGCTGTACTACCAACTCAACGTCCTGAGTATCAAGGTTCCACCGCTGCGGGAGCGCGGCAGGGACGTGCAGCTTCTGGCCGACTTCTTTCTCGGCAAGTTCACGAGCCCGAGTTCGCGCCGGCGCGTCGTCGGCTTCTCAGCGGAGGCGCGACTCGCGATGCAGCAATGGAGCTGGCCGGGGAATGTGCGCGAACTCGTGAATCGCATCAAGAAGGCGATCGTCATGTGCGAGAAAGGGCCGCTCTACAGCAGCGACCTCGATCTCGATTTCGACAACCGCGTACACGGCCAGATGGTCATGACGCTGGACGAGGCCCGCGACGCGGCCGAACTCAGCGCCCTGCTGACGGCCCTCGCCGCTGCCGACGGCGATATCGCGGTCGCCGCGGAGACGCTCGAGACCTCACGCTCGGCACTGTGCCGCCTGATGCTCAGGCACCGGATCGACGTGACGTCGCCACAGCTGGTCGTCGACGCCGATGACCCATGCCCGGCGCAACGTTCTCAACGCGCCGGCACTTGATCGGTCGATTTTCGCCTATAATTCAAAATAACAGGTTGGTCGGCCCATCAAGGGGAATGAAGATGCCTGTCCAGAAGCTGAAAGACTATCTCGACGAACATGACGTCCGGTATGTCACCATCAGCCACTCGCCAGCCTACACCGCGCAGCGGATCGCAGAGCTGACGCGCATCCCGGGTAAGGAGCTCGCAAAAACCGTCATCGTCAAGATCGACGGGCAGTACGCGATGGCCGTCCTGCCCGCATCGCGTCGCGTTGACCTCGATCATCTCAAGGGCGCGCTCGGTGCAGACGAGGTTGTGCTGGCCTCGGAGGACGAGTTCAAACGCCTGTTCCCGGATTGCGAGCTCGGCGCCATGCCGCCGTTCGGCAATCTTTACGACATGGGCGTCTACGTCGCCGAGCAGCTGACCGAGGACGAAGAGATCGCCTTCAACGCGGGCTCGCATACCGAGCTCGTCAAGATGGCGTACAAGGACTACGCGAACCTCGTGACACCACAGGTCGTTTCGCTGACCTAGTCGCGGGTGCGCGCGGAATCTGCCCGGCGTTCAGTCGCCGAGGAACTGGTGCAGCCAGCCGTTGACCTGCTCGTGCCAGTGGATCGAATTGTGCGGCTTCAGCACCCAGTGATTCTCGTCCGGGAAGTACAGGAACCGGCTCTCGATGCCGCGGCGCTGCAGCGCCGTGAACGCCGCGATGCCCTGGGTCACCGGCACCCGGTAATCCAGCTCCCCGTGAACCACCAGCATCGGCGTCTGCCAGCGGTCCACGAATAACGCCGGGTTGTGCTTCTCAAAGCCTTCCGGGTTGGCGTAGTACGGACCGCCGTGCTCCCACTCGGGGAACCAGAGCTCCTCGGTCGTGTAGTACATCGAGCGGTTGTCGAATACGCCGTCGTGATTCACCAGGCAACGGAAACGATCGGGCCACTGGCCGGCGATCCAGTTGATCATGTAGCCGCCGTAGGAGGCGCCCAGCGCGCACACGCGCTCGCCGTCGAGGAAATCGTAGCGGTCGATTGCCGCGGCCAGCCCCAGCTTCAGGTCCTCGAGCGGCTTGCCGCCCCAGTCCCCCGAGATGCTGTCGGTGAATGCCTGGCCGTAGCCGGTGGATCCGTGGAAGTCGATCATCACGGCGGCAAATCCCTGCCCGGCGTAAGTCTGCGGGTTCCAGCGATAGTGGAAATTGTTGGAGAAGCTGCCCTGCGGCCCGCCGTGGATGAGGAACGCGACGGGGTATTGCTTGCCGCGCTCGAAGCCGGCCGGTTTCACGACGAAGCCGTAGACGGTATCGCCGCCCGCGCCCTCGAAAGAGAACTGCTCGAACTCGCCCATGGCGACGCCCTCGAGCGTGCCCGAGGCGAAGTCCGTAATGCGGCGGCTGTCGCCCGTGCCCGGATCGAATACGTAGAGCTCGCTGGGCGACGCGAGGCTGTTCATGGCGTAGATGATCGCATCGCCTGCGTCGTCGAACGCGGTGACGGACCCCTGCGGCACCAGCTTGACGGGTTCGCCGCCATCGAGCCCCAGTCGCCAGAGGGTCTTGTGCCCGACGTCCTGCGCGTTCAGCAGTAGCGCCCGGCCGTCACGCGTAAATGCGATCGAGGAGGGCGAGCGGTCCCAGTCCTCGGTGAGGATCCGATTCTTGCCCGATCGGAGGTCGCGCAGGACGACCTGGAACTGGTCGGCTTCGAAGCCGGGTCGCGACATCGCGAGCCAGGCGAGATAGCGGCCGTCGGGACTCACGACCGGTGATGTATCCCACGCCTCGTTGTCGCTCGTGAGGTTCTCCGGGTTGCCCTTGCCACTTATCGGCACGGCATAGATATCGAAATTCGTCGATGTCGGCTCGTCACTATTGCGCAGGCGAGCTGCGAAATAGAGCGTCTTGCCGTCGGCGGAAATGGCGTATTCCTCGTTGCCGCCCCAGACGCGTGACGGCACGTCCACGTCGAGCCGGCTGAGCCGCACCGGCGTCCCGATGGCTGTGTCGTCCTCGTCAAGCGGCAGCGCAAACAGCTGCGAGCGCCGCTCATCGAGCCAGTGGTCCCAGTGGCGCATGAACAGCTGGTCGTGGCGCTGCGCGGTGACTTTCTCGTCGTTTTTCGCCGCCTCGCGATCTGCCGTGCACTGGAGGTCATCGCAGTCGAGGTACACCGACATCGACACGACCAGCCGGTCACCGGTGGGCGACACGCGGAACGTGCCGACGTCGAGGGGTAAATCCGTCACCGGCTGTGCTTCGCCACCGTTCACGGGCAGCCGCCAGACCTGCGTGGTCTCGCCGCGCGACGACAGGAACAGGATGTAGCGGCCGTCCGGCGACCAGGCGGGGCTCGTGTCGTTGGCTTCGTGAGTCGTGAGCCGGCGAGGCTCATCGCCATCGACGGTGCTCAGCCAGAGATCGTAGCGCCCCTTGTCGGCTTCCATGTCGGTGTGACGTACGGCATAGACGATCAGGTCTCCGGCGGGAGAGACGGCGGGTGCCCCGACCCGGTCGATGCGGACCAGGTGTTCCGCATTAAAGTTTTCGGCGGCCGCGGCCGAAACACCCAGGCACGCGAAGGCAAAACAAACAATTTGGCGCGTCATTTGTATTCTTCTTATCGGGGGAAAGCCCAGTAGTCTAGAGGAGGCGGAGGCTATAGCAAGCTCGTGATTGCGGGCCAGCCTCGAGGCAGCCATGTCCACGCAGATCAGAGCGCAGACGAGCGCGGCGGTATTGCCGGGTGATATCCTTGTGTCTCGACCACCCACGGGCGTTCGAATGCAGCAAAGCTTGTTGAAAGGGTTCTACCTGCAAGACCTGCTGATTGAGCCGACGACCGGGCGCGTCTCCGGACCCGGTGTCGAGGCGCATCTCAAACCGAAGGCGGTCGAGGTCCTCCTTTACCTCGCTCAGCGGCCTTTCGAGCTT
>CALLDH010000188.1 GCA_937998345.1 uncultured bacterium
GCATCTCAGGGTGGCGGTGAAGGCCGACTCACCGGTGGCCAGGTCGCCAGCGTGATGAACCGCAACCTCAACCGCTTCTACGGCAAGTGCGTGATTCCCGAAGTGAAGAGCGGCGGCAAGCCCGGAAACGTCAAGGTCGACTTGGCGATTGCAGGCAACGGTTCGGTCATGGGCGCAACCATTCACGGCGGCAGCGCCGGATTCCAGGGCTGCATGGGCCAGCAAATCAAGAGCGTCCGCTTCCCGACGTTTTGAGCGCCAAGAATGGGCGCACGCTACAGCTTCACCGTCAACTGATCGAAGATAAACTGGCTCACCGGAGAACGCCACGGTGTCGTGTTTTGGCGGGCCCCGACTTATCTTTTTAGTGCGGCGGCGACTTTCGGGATCCTGGCGAAGCTGTCCTTGTCCGCTGCTTTCTCGAGTGCGTCCTCGGGGCTGACCTTGCCCTCGTTGACCAGCTTCGCGAGGACCGCGTCGATGCTTTGCATTCCGTAGCTGCCGCCGCTTTGAATCAGGCTGGTGAGCATGGATGTCTTCGCCTCGCGGATAGCAGCTGCAACCCCGGAGGTGCCGATCAGAATCTCCTGGGCCGCAACACGGCCGGTTCCGTCCGCGGTTCGCAAGAGCTGCTGCGCGACGATGCCCGCGAGGGAGTCGGCGAGCATTCCGCGGATCTGCGGTTGCTGGCTTGCGGGGAACGCGTTTACGAATCGGTCAATCGTCGCGGGGGCCGAGTTGGTGTGAACCGTGGCGAAGATCAGGATACCGAAACTGGCGAGCTGGAGCGCCATCTGCATCGTGTCGCGGCCACGAAGCTCGCCCACGAGAATCACATCGGCGTTTTCGCGGCCGGCGCTGCGAATCGCGTCAGCAAAGCTCGGCGTATCGTCGCCCACTTCTCGATGCGTGATCTGGCACTTCTTCGGCGTGTGGACGAACTCGACCGGGTCCTCGATCGTCAGGATGTGCCCTTCCCGGGTGCGGTTGATGTGATCGAGCATTGCCGCGAGCGTCGTGCTCTTGCCACTACCCGTAGGACCCGTCACCAGCACCAGACCTGAGCGCTTCTCCGCGAGGTCGATCGCCGCCTTTGGCAGTCCGAGTTGATCGGCCGTGAGAATCTCGCTGGGAATGGTTCGGAAGACGGCGCCCGGCCCTGTCGTCTTGTAGAGGTAATTGGCTCGGAACCGTGCCTTGTCCTCGTAGCCGTAGGCGAAGTCGAGGTCGCGATACGCATGAAAGTAGACCCGTCGGTCCTCGTTGATGATCTCGTCCATGAGACGCACGATCGTAGGATGGTCCAGTGGCTCATTCTCGATCGCAACGAGCTCACCTTTGGCGCGAATCATCGGGGGGTAACCGATCGACAGATGAAGGTCGGACCCTCCCTTCTCGAGCAACATATCGAAATAGCGATCGAGCGCTGGCATCGGCTATTGGCCTTTCTTCGAGAACAGGTTTCGCACGGCGCCTTTCTTTCCGGGCTCCGAACCTCGCGCACCGGGTGCTTCGGGCTGTTGCGTGGGGCCGAGGACCCGGGGATCGTCAGCGAACATCTTGGCAGTTTCCATCGAGATCGTCCCGGCCGACAGGAGCTCGTTCAGGGAGTCTTCGATGCGAATCATTCCGAACGCACGCCCGCGCTGCAGCAGGCTCGGAAGTTGGAATAGCTTGTCGTCGCGGATGAGTGTCCACAACGCCATTCCGCCAGTGAGGAGCTCGACGGCAACGACTCTGCCGTTGCCGTCTTCTCGCGGAACCAATCGCTGGCTCACGACGAACTTGAGCACACCCGCCAGGGTGGCTCGCACCTGAGACTGGTCATCGGGCGGGAACATGTCGATCAAGCGGTCGATCGTGCTGGCGCCGGACGGCGTGCTCATCGTGGCAAACACCAGGTGGCCGGTCTCGGCCGCCTCCAAAGCTTTCTCCACGGTCTCTCGGTCGCGGAGCTCGCCGATCGCGATCACGTCGGGGTCCTCTCGAAGAGAGCCCTTCAACGCCGACTGAAAACCCTTGGTGTGTGCCCCTATCTCGCGCTGACTGACGATGGCCTTCTTGATCGGATGGATGACTTCCACCGGATCCTCGACGGTGATGATGTGTACGCTCCGCTCGCTATTGAAGAGGTCGACCAGCGCCGCCAGAGTCGTGGTCTTCCCGGCGCCGTTGGGCCCGGACACGACCACCAACCCCTGATGATAGTTGAGCATCTGGCGCAGCTCGTGTGGGAGCCCGAGTGACTCCAAGGTCGGTGGTTCCGCCATGATGAGACGAAAGCAACCCTTGATTCCGGTACGTTGCTTGGTCACGTTCACCCGCAAGCGGCCCGCACCTTCCAACTGGCATGCAAAGTCCGCGTAGCCCAGCTTCTCGAACTGCTTCGCACTGCGCTCGTTGAGGAGTGGCATGATGAGAGCACGCGCCTCTTCGTTCGAGATGCGTTCGCCCTGCGGCACCATGCGGCCGCCACAGCGGAAGCGCGCCGGCTCGCCCGACATGATGTGAACGTCACTGGCCGATTGAGCCAGTGCTTCTTCGAGGAGCGCGCCCAGTGCCCTCGGCGCGCTCACGGCGACATCTGCGCGAACGAAATCGGCAAGCGGCGACGCTTCGGGCGGGGGCCGGTACGAAACATGAGGTTGAACCTGAGGCCGATGGACGACTGGCGGTGGAACGGCTGAGGGAGCCTTCATGGCCCTTGGAGGCGGCTCGAGCGGGGGTTCCTTTACTCTCGCCGCGGGTGTCTTTGCGGCCGCCCAACTCTTCACCGGAGCCACGACGCCGAGCGGCGCCTTGGGCGGATTAGTGTCCTGTCCCTCGCGCCGCACCCGCAGCATCAACATCTCGCCGGAGCGAGCTATCGTCGCGACATAGTTGGTGCCGTTGATCCTCGCCGCGGTCGGCGCCGACGCGCCATCCTCGCTTGGCACCAGCTTCTGCAGAGGCGTGCCGTTCACCAACTTGAGAATGTGACGCGCGCTCAGCGGCTCGGTGGTTACCGGCTTGAGTTTGCCCTTCTTCTTGGCGGCGGCCGTCGCCCCGCTTTGGAAGACAATCTCGGTCACGTCACCTCGCTCGAGGTACTGGAGGAAGTTTTCTAGCTCACCCACGATTCCAATAATATCGTGAAAATCTACTGTGAATCCAATTACACTCCGCCGAGCGGCCTCCTCGAAACCGTGTTCCGGTGAGGCTGGAAATTGGGCGAAGCTGTTCGTTTGACAGGCGTCGGGACAGGTTGCTAGCGTTTTTGTGTCGCCAATGAAGGCTTAGCCCTTGTCCGTAGGCAACGGAAAAGTGTAATATAAGTATCATCATGTCCGAGGAAAAAGAGTCTTCACTTCTCTTCAATCTTCGCGAGCTCATGGGCATCCAAGAGGACCGCGTCCGTGGCGAAGAAGAGGAGCGGCTTCAACGCGAGGCAGCCGAGCGCGAGCGTATCGCCGCCGAGGCACAGCAGAGAAAAGAAGAGGAAGCCGCCCGGTTTCGAGCTGAAGAGGAAGCGCGACAAGCGGAGGAGCGGCGAATCCGCGACGAAGAAGAGCAAGCCGCGCGCGAGCGTGATGAAGCGCAGCTGCGTGTCCGCCTCGAACAGGAAGCGCGCGAAAAAGCAGAGGCCCACGCGCGCATGCTCGATCACGAGCGCGAGCTGGCAGCGATCAGTGCGCAGCAGCGCAAAGGCGTGCACCCTGGCCTACTGGCCGCAGCCGCCGTCTTGGTCCTCGGGGTGGGGGCCGGTTCTTACTTCGGATTTTACAAGCCTGCGGTCGAGCGCCGCGAAGCCGCCGCCTTGGAGGCGAGGATGGACGCCGAGCGCGCTGCGCGGGAAGCAGAAGAGGCTCGGGCTGCCGCTGAGATCGAAGCGCAGAAGCGCATCGAAGCAGAGGCCGAGCGGGCGCGTCTCGCCGAGAAGGCACAGCGTGAGGCGCAGGCTGCCGCGGCTGCGCGGAGGGCCGCGGCCCCGAGCTCGACGGCCAAACGGCGCGGGGGCTCGAAGTCACGCAAGGCCGACACCGACGATCCATTGGCGGGGCTGGACAGCCTCTAGTCCGCACCGTAGCGTTGCTGCGGTGATTCATGGATGACAACGACCCGGGGTCGCGCATCGCACTTGCGCTCGATGTCCCGGACCTCGAGGCAGCCAAGAAGCTGATCGAGGAGACTCGGGAGCATGTGGGCACCTTCAAGGTGGGCCTCGAGCTCTACACGGCAGTCGGACCGGCAGCCGTCGAAGCCGTTCACGCCGCCGGCGCAAAGTGTTTTCTCGACCTGAAGCTGCACGACATACCCGCCACGATGGGACGATCCGTGGCGCAGGCCGCTTCCATGGGCGTCGCATATCTCACGGTGCACGCCGTTGCGGGACCGAGCTCCCTGCGGCAAGCGAGTGACAACGCCGGCTCAACGCGGCTCCTCGGGGTAACCGTGTTGACCAGCCTGGATGCGGCAGAGCTCGAAGCCATCGGTTTGAGCGGCGGCCCGCGGAACGCCGTGGACAGGCTCGCCAGGCTCGCCTGGGACGCCGGCCTGCGAGGCTTCGTGACGTCCGCGCACGAATGCGCGGCCCTCCGCGCTGCGCTCGGGGAGGAAGCGTTTCTAGTTACGCCAGGAATACGGCCCGCCGGCTCTGATGTCGGCGATCAGAAGCGCGTGATGACACCGGCGGATGCCATCGGGGCAGGCGCCGATCTCCTCGTGGTGGGCAGACCGATCCGGGACGCGAGCGACCCCGCCGAGGCCGCCGCCAACATCGCACGCCAAGTACAGCTGGCGCTCGCACAATGACACGCGTGCTCGCGGGTCGGCGACCGGTGCTCGAGGCCATGCGCGGCAATGCCAAGCTCAGTCGCATCTACACCGAGCCGCAACGCGCCTACCCAGACATCTGCAAGGCGGCGGAAGCCCAAGGCATCCCGATCATGAACCGGGACCGAGCGGGGCTCGACAAGCTCAGTGACGGCGTTCGGCATCAGGGCGTCGTTGCCCTTGCCGAGGACTTCCAGTTCTGCGAACCCGAAGAGATCATCGCGCACGCCGAGGGACCGCCCACGCTGGTTGCGCTCGATGAGGTCACCGACCCGCAGAACTTGGGCGCCATCATTCGGAGTGCGGTGACCCTCGGGCTCGATGGTTTGATCATTCCGAAGCACCGTGCAGCGGGGATTACCGCGGCCGTCGTCCGCGCATCTGCCGGAGCCACCGAGCACGCATCGATTGCCCGAGTCACCAATCTGCAGCGAACGCTCCTGACGCTTTCTGAATCGGGGATGGAGATCATTGGCCTCGACGCGGGCGGGGATATCGACGTTCGTGACCTCGAGCCAAGCCCGCGGGGACGCGTTCTGGTGGTGGGCTCCGAGGGAAAGGGCTTGCGCCGAATGGTTCGACAACGGTGCGATATCGTGGTTCACATCCGTCAAGAAGGCCCGATGGATTCGCTGAATGCATCGGTTGCTGCAGCGATCGCCATGTACGAAATCTCGGCGAAGCAACTGGGAGTTGCCCATGACGGATGACAACCTGGCGCGAGAGCAGGAGGAAGAGAAGGTTCGCCGAGTTCTCATCCTCGCCGGCGGGGGAGACGCCCCGGGGCTCAACGCTGTCCTCCACGCGTTCGTCAAGACGGCCACGGATCTGGACCTACAGGTCTATGGATCCGAGGACGGCTTCGCGGGTCTGATCGAAGACCCGGGCAGCGTCGTGAGACTGACCCCATCGAAGGTTCGGGGAATTCTGCCGAAAGGTGGCAGTGTGCTGGGCTGTTCCGATCACGCCGACCCGTTCGCCTACCAGGTGACGGACTCCGACGGCGCCGAACGAACCGTCGACGTGTCCGAGCGAGTCAAGGCCAAGCTCGACGAGCTCGAGATCGACATCCTGGTGCTGGTTGGGGGAGGCCGGACGATGGACATCGGCATGCGATTCGCCAAGCTGGGCGTTCCCGTGGTGGGCATTCCGAAAGCCATCGCCAACGACCTCGCGGCGACGGATCTCACGTTCGGACTGGACAGCGCCGTCAGTACCGCGACAGACGCCATCGACGCGCTCCACTCCACGGACGAGGCGCACGAACGGGTGATGATCTTGGAAGTCATGGGGCACGATGCTGGCTGGATCGCGCTCATGTCGGGCATCGCTGGCGGCGCCGACGTGATCCTGATTCCCGAAATCCTGTACGACCTCGACCGCGTCGTCGGCAAGATCGCGACACGTTCATCGGCAGCCCGTCGGTTCAGCGTCATCGTCGTCGGCGAGGGAAGCAAGCCGCTCGGCGGCACGGTCTCGAGGATCAACGAAGCACACGAGAGTGCCTCGCAACGCCATGATGGGCCCGCCTTCCAACTGGCACGCCTACTCGAGGGGCGAATCGACCACGAGATCCGAGTAACGGTCCTCGGCCACTTGCAACGGGCGGGCTCGCCCTCCTCTTTCGATCGTATCCTCGGCACGCGATTTGGTGTGTACGCCGCCGAGCTCTGCTACCACGACAACACCGGACAGGTCGTCGCTCTTCGAGGACAGGAGGTGCTTTCGGTCCCCCTCGAAGCGGCGGTCGCCAATCTCAAGCGCGTTCCGCCAGATGGCGAGCTCGTGGGTGTGGCCCGTGCCCTAGGAATCGAGCTAGGACAGGAGTGATATGCCTCGTACCGCAGCCGCGTTGATCATCGGAAACGAAATCCTGTCCGGCAAGATAGTCGATACGAACACGACCTTGCTCGCGCGCATGCTGTTCGACCTGGGGATCGAACTACGCCGCGTGGTGGTATGTCCGGACGAGATCGAAACCATCGGCAAGGACCTTGGCGAGTTGCGAACCACGCATGACTTCGTGTTCACCAGTGGGGGCGTCGGTCCAACCCACGACGATGTCACCATCGACGGCGTGGCCGAATCCTTCGGCCGTCCAGTAGTGCGTTCCGTCGCGACGGAAAAGATGATCCGCGACTACCACGGCGACCGGACCACCGAAGCGCATCTTCGAATGGCCAACATGCCCGAAGGCGCCGAGATGATCCGCAGCTCCAACGCCCCTTGGCCGACCGTCGTCATCGAGAACGTGTTCGTCCTTCCTGGCGTTCCAGAAATCTTCGAGCGCAAGCTCGCTGATCTCCGCAAGCGCCTCGACGAAGGCTACGAGTTCCACTCCCAAGCCGTCTACACGCTCTGCGACGAAGGCGAAATCGCTGGCCTCCTCGAGCGCATCGCCGAACACTTCCCCGGCGTCATGGTCGGCAGCTACGTCAAGTGGCAAGCCGAGGACTACCGGACGAAGCTAACCTTCGATGGGACCGACCCGAAGTTGGTAGCAGAAGCAGCCGACATGCTCGTAGCAGAGCTAGATCCAAAACTCTTCGTCCGCAGAGACTAAGAATCCCACCAGGGAACCGCCCGCGACGCACGTGCTCGCGAGCGGGACCCGCTCGGCGATCTCCTTACGTCGAACTACGGCTCGCCTCCCCCCGCTCGCTGTGCCGCACATCGCGAGCCGTTCTTCTGTGTAGAAGTAGACGTACGGAGGGGCGTCGTGTGTGGCCTGCTTGGAATTAGCCCTTTGAAAAAGGGGACTGTCCCCTTTTCGTGGGCGGGGTCAGCGTGTGAGTGACAATCGGCACGACAGCAACCTAGGCGCCCCGTCCGGCGCAACCCCATGTCGTGCTTTTCCGAGCCCCGGTGAACCTGTGAGCACGTGCGTCGCGGGCCGTTCTCCGGTGGTGCAGTTGCCATTCCGTAAGTTACCGACATCGTGTTATGACGCGGTCTTCCGGAGTGAAAGGGGAACTTGTGAGCTTTTCGACGATGATGGACCGGCCGTTGTTGATCTCCGACCTGTTCGAGCATGGGCGCCGCCTGTATGCAGACAGTCGGATCATCACGGTCCGCGAACAGGGTGACCGGATCAGCACCTATGCGGAAGTAGGTGACCGTGTCGGCCAACTGGCCAACGCCCTCACCAAGCTAGGGGTCGAGCGCGAGGATCGCGTAGGCACGTTTTGCTGGAACAACCAAGAGCACCTCGAGGCGTACTTCGCGATCTCGTCGATGGGTGCGGTGATGCACACCCTGAACATTCGCCTCTTTCCCGAACAACTCGCGTTCATCGTCAATCACGCCGAAGACAAGGTGATCATCGTCGACGACAACCTAGCGCCGCTGCTGGGCCAAGTTGCAAAGCAACTAGAGACCGTGGAGCACATCATCGTCGTTGGCGAGGGAGATGACGCTCCGCTCCGTGATGCGCCTCGGGCGACCTTCCACCGATACGACGACCTCCTTCGGGCGGAATCCCCGGGATTCGACTGGCCCACGCTCGACGAACGCACACCCGCGTCCATGGCGTACACCAGCGGCACCACCGGGGATCCCAAGGGCGTGGTCTACAACCATCGATCCACCGTCCTTCACTCCTATGGCGTCACGTCGGGCGCAGTGACCGGCCTCAACGAGAACGACATGATTCTCGCCATCGTTCCAATGTTCCACGCGAACTGCTGGGGCTTCCCTTACGCCGGCTGGTGGGTCGGAAGCGACTTGCTGATGCCCGCGCAGTTTCTTCAGGCCGAACCCTTGGTCCAGATGATTGAACGTCATCGACCCAGCTTGGGGGCGGGCGTCCCGACCATCTGGACCGCCATCCTGCACCATGGCGAGGATAGGCAGATCGACCTTTCCTCGCTTCGCCTCCTGATCTGCGGCGGCTCGGCCGTTCCCGAGTCGCTGATGCGCGCCTACGAGGAGCGCTACGATGTGACGCTCCTACAACTCTGGGGAATGACAGAGACCAGCCCCGTTGGATCGATCGCGACCGTCCCCAAGGGCATCACAGGCGAAGACAGATGGCGCTATCGGAGCAGGACGGGACGGCCGGTTGCCGGAATCGAGCTTCGGATCGTCGATGCGGATGGGAACGTGCTCCCTTGGGACGGTGAATCGGTCGGCGAGATCGAATGCCGGGGCCCCTGGGTGACTGGTAGCTACTACGGGGTCGACGACGCAGAGAAATTCCATGACGGCTGGCTGCGCACCGGTGACGTTGGCTTCATGGACGAGCGCGGGTATGCGCAAATCACCGACCGCGCCAAGGACGTCATCAAGTCGGGCGGTGAGTGGATCTCTTCGGTCGAGTTGGAGAACACGCTCATCGCGCACCCCGAGGTGATGGAAGCGGCGGTCGTGGGCGTGCCCGACGAGAAGTGGGACGAGCGCCCGCTCGCCTGTGTCGTGCGCAAGCCGGGAAGCGCGATCGGGCCCGCGGAGCTCAAGGGGTATCTGGAAGGCAAGGCCGCGAAATGGTGGTTGCCGGAGCGCTGGGCCTTCGTGGCCGAAATCCCCAAGACCAGCGTCGGGAAGTACGACAAGAAGGTGCTCCGTGGCCAGCACGCGGCCGGCCAAATCGAAGTCCTAATCGTCTGAGAGAGGGCCTGCTCCGCACCGGCTGCCGCAGACTCGGCCTACTGCCATTTCAGCTTCTGCTTGCCCGGGTCCGTGATCACTTGTGCGTCCTCTGGATCCGCGGGTTCCTCCACCGGCTCCCCCGCACCGAGCTCCTTTGCCGCCTCCTCCGGATAGAGCCTGACCATCGTCCTGGTCTCCACACGAACGAGCTGAGGCCCGGTTTGCGTCTGGGTGCTAATGCGCATCTGCGATGTCGATTCCGCCTCGGAGTACGGCGTGAAGTGCTCGAGACGAACCAGAGCGGAGCCCATGATTGACGCCTGGTACGCCTCGAGCCGGCCGCTACCAATGGACTGAGGAGGCGCCGTCTGGCGAGCTGTGACCTGGAGTTGAACCTGCTCGCCTTCCAACTTCTCGATGTGATAGGTCACTACCTGGTCGACCCAAACGCCTGAGAACTGCACCTTGCGCTCGACCTCCCAGCGCGCGCGTGGCCCGAGCGGCTCGTCGGGGAACGGCACCGTGAGCAAGGCGCTGCGGATGTTTCCCAGCATCGTGCGAAGCGTCGGCGGCACATCCTCCATGCCGCGGAACTCGCCCCTTCGCACCCGACCCTGGGCATCCATCTCGCTCCAGCCTTGCACTTGCAGAAGCGGGGCCAGTGTCTTTTCCATCTGCTCGCGCTGGGCCGGGCTCATTTTCTGAGCCATCTCCGAGATCCGCACCTGCGTGATCTGGACCTGGTGGCGAAGGAACCCCTGGGGCGTCGGCTCCGCGGGGCCCATCTTCACCTCGAGCTGCACGGGCGGAATACCGCTCTGCCCACCTTGGTCACCCGCTTGCATCGCCTGAGCACGAGCGAGCTCCAAGTAGAGCACTTCGGTGTGGCCCGGCGCGACTCGGTAACGAACGGGAACGCGAGGGGTCATGCCCGGGTCCAGGACGCGAACAGTGGGCAGCACGCGCTGCGGGGGGCCGGGGTCCACAACCTCTACTGTCTGGGGCTGATACTTCGATCGGCAAGAAGTGGTCGCCAGCAACAGACAGGCGAGCATCGCAATACGAACCATGAATCTACCTTTCGCTCTTCGAAACTAGTCGCAGGACCGAGCGCCGTGCGGACATCAATGGCTCGGTCTTTTCGGGTGACACCAGCGCGATGTCGGCCGCGGAGCTGGATTCGAGAGCGGCCTCGAGCGCCAGCGGAAGACCGAGGTCCGCAAGCGCGTGACCGCGGGCGTGCATCTCGTAGCCGCGAACGTGCATCTCCAACTGTGGGTTGAGGTCGGCCACCTGGGGGGCCGCTACCTGGTGCACCGTGATCGCGACGCGAAATCGGCCGCCTACCCGGTCCGTGAGCTCATAGCGGGTCACCTGCGTCACGCGCGCACTCCAAATTCGCAGAGGCCGGCGCACCTCCCAAACTGCGCCGATGCCTACCGGTTCTCGCGGAAGCGGGATCGTGGCGAGCGCCGAACGCACATTGCCGATGGTGATCGCGACGCGGGGGTGGATCCGCTCTTGTCCCTGTGCCCAGGGGACGTCGGCGTCTTCGACAATGCCCTGCCCGTTGAGATCAAAGCGCCCGCGCATTCCGCGCAGCGCCTGCACCCCTTGCTCGGCTTCTGCCATCTGGACTTCGGTCACGCCTTCGGGAAGCACCGACTCGGCCTTGGAGATCCGCAAGACATAGCGAGTCCCCTTGGCCCAGAGCGTCGTCGGACCCGCGTGAAGCAGCAGCTTGAACCCGGGCAACACACCGAATGCGTCCGCCGAGTCCTCGGTCTCTTCCGCCACTGCTTCCGAATCACGGATGTCGAGCAGGGTCTTGACCACTGTGCCAGCCGGAATCGCGTACCGTAAGGGCTCGAGAGGCGACTGCCCCGGGTCGACCAGTGTGACGGTGAGCTCGGGTGGAGGCGGCGCCGTCTTCTTCTTTTTGCAGCCACTGGCCGCGAGCGCGGCGAGAAGGCAGGCGCCCAGGATGATGTTCTTCATTTGTCGGCGAAGTCCCCTATACTCCGGTGTCTTCTAGAGAGGAATCGACTCCAGGGCAAGCATTGATCGACCCCGATCAGCACAAGTGGGCCAAGCCACCCGATCGCCCGACGATACGCCGGCCTGGGCTGACATTCCATGGTGGGTGGTCGCCCCGATTTTTGCCCCGGTCTATCTGTTGGCGATCCTCCTCGGCTACGCCTTCTTCTTGACGCCGAACAGCATTTCGGCGCTTTGGCCCGCGGGTGGCGTCGCGTTGGCCAACCTGACCCTCACGCGCTACCGAATGTGGCCGATGCTCCTGCTGCTCATCGCCGGCATCGAGATCAGCATTCCGTATCTGCTCGCCGACGCGGAGGTCGTCGCAATCGCGACCCTCGCCAACGTGATCGAGCCACTGATTGGAGCAGCATTGCTGCGATGGTTCGTGGGCCCGCGGGTGGATGTTTCGCGAATGCGGGACGCGCTCGGACTGGTGATCCTCGCGGGCGTCATCGCTCCGGCAATTGCCGCGGTCCCCGGCGCAACCAAGTTCGTCGGGGTCGAGTCGAGCATCCCGTTCGCTGCCGCATGGCAGGTTTGGTGGTTCGGGGGGGCACTCGGTGTCGTGGTCATCGCGCCGGTGATCCTCTCCTGGGCCAATCGCCCACGAGTCGAGGCTATCTCCAAGAGGCGCATTGCAGAGCTCGTGCTGCTCGGGGTCCTCGTCGTGGCTGCGGGCACATTGGTGCTCGGCGCGCCCCCCAAGCCCTTTCGCTCGATCCTCGACTTTCCCTTCGTGACGTTTCCTTTGCTGATCTGGGCCACACTTCGCTTCGATACGCGCGTCGTCACCTCGGCATCGATGCTGGTTGCATTCTTCACCGTTTGGAACGCCACGCTTGGTCGGGGCCCATTCATGATGATCATCGCCGAGAGCGTGCAGGCCAACATCCTCGCCATTGAGGCGTTCATCGCGACAGAGGTCCTCTCCGCACTCTTCCTGTCTGCGGCGTTGGCGGACCGCCGCCGAGCCGAGGAGGCGCGCGCCACCCTTCAAGCGCAGGTCGCGGAGGCCCAGAAGCTCGAGCTGGTGGCGCGCCTTGCGGGCTCGGTCGCGCATGATTTCAACAATGACCTCACGATCATGATGAGCTGGACGGATTATCTCGAAAGTCGGGCGGACGGCAACAAGGAGGTCGACCGGGCGGTCTCGCAAATCTCGAGAGCGGCCCATCGCGCCGCATCGATCACCAGTCAGCTCTTGTCGTTCGGGCGGACGCCGCCCGGTCCCAAGCAAACCGTAAACGTCGCCGACCTGACTCCCGCATGGAGCACCCTTCTACGCCCGCTGTTCCACGGGCCACGCCGCATCGAGATCTCTGCAGAAGACGACGTCGGCTACGTGCGGGCTGACCCACACCTGCTCGAGCAAGTCCTGCTCAACTTGGCGATCAACGCGAGGGACGCGATGCCAAAGGGCGGCCTCCTGAGTATTCGCGCCGCTCGTCTCCCCGCGAGCGGCCCGAGGCCCATGATCTGCATCTCAGTAGCTGACGACGGCGAAGGCATGCCTCCGCCCGTTCTCGACCAAATCTTCGAGCCGTTTTTCACCACCAAACAAGACGGTCGCGGCACCGGCCTCGGCTTACCGTCGGTGCAGCGGATCGTCGACCACCTCGGCGGTCGGATCGAGGTCGAGTCCGCTCTTGGACGAGGCACGACCTTCCATCTCTATCTCCCCGCGGTCAGCGAGCCCAAGACGCGCCCGGAGGTCGTCAACACGACGGTTGCGAACGCAACGGAAACCGTGCTGGTGGTCGACGATGACGACGATGTGCTCGATGCGGTCGTGCTCGCCCTCGAAAGCGGCGGCTATACCGCACTAACCGCCGCGGACGGGACCGAAGCCCTCGAAGTCCTCCAAGGCAACGCCGAGATCATCGAGCTGGTGATCACCGACCTCAACATGCCGGTCAGAGGCGGTGCAGAGCTCATCGACGATCTCGCGATAGCTCACCCAAACCTGCCCGTCATCGTGGTCAGCGGCTATTCATCGAGCGAGAACACCGACCTGCCGCTCGACGTCCTGTTCGTTCCCAAGCCGTTTTCGTCCAAGATGCTGCTGACATGCGTTCGCCAGGCGCTCGACGGTCGCTAATCGGCACCTGCAGGCTCCGTGCTCTGCTCCGAGTCCTCAGCCTCGCGCTTCTTCCGCTCGGCCTCCTCCGCTTCCTCCTGCGCCTTCTTTTCCGCGAGCCGTCTCTTGATGGCTTGCGCAGATTTGTCGCCGAGTTCGGAGGCCGCCTGTGTGGCACCCGTGATGTGTAAGTAGACGGTACGCGACGTGGCCTCCGTGCGCGTGTAGTCGACCGCAAGGTTGCCGGCGTCGACGAGGACACCCGTGCTATCGCCCTTGCCGTAAATGTAGGTAGAGCCAACGGAGAGAGATACTCCAGCGATGTTGAGGCCGAGAGAGAGCGTCCCGCCCAACCGATTGATCTGAGGGTTGTGGTAACGGACGGGATTCTCGGGAACGTTCATCGCCGAGGAGAGATCGGTGAAGAAACCCGCCATCATTCCCACCTTCCTGGTGATCGAGAAATCGCCTGCCACCGCAACGTTGCCGATGAAACGCCTTGCGGTGTCTCCGTCGAAATAGAGCCCTCCGACCGGAACGGGTTCTGCGGTTGACACGCGCGCATTGGATCGCACTGGCAGGTGTATCGACGCGTCGAGCGACAGCATGACCTTCTCTGCAGGCCAGTACTCGAGCCCGACTTCGACCTCCGCCGGAATGGGTAGCTTGGCGTTGACCCTTCCGTCTACAAAGTATGCTCTGGTGATCGTCGGCGTGCTGCCATCCTCAGCATCGTTGACGAACCCTTGAGAGAGCGTGTCGACCTGTTGTTTGATGGGAATGCCTGGGGTCTGAACCATGACGCCAAGTTGGAGCTGCGGTTTGAGCCGGTAGAGCCAGCCGAACCGAAACACAAAATGGAAGGCCTTGAAGTTCAAACTCTGGGTGTTGGCCGCCGAGTTGACCCCGATGAAAACGTCGGATTCGCCGGGAACAGGCGTTCCACTGCTAAGGGTGATTCCATTCTCCGAGTGGTTGAGCTTTCGCACGGTCAAGTACATCGAGGCGCCGATCGATTGCTTGAGATTGAGCCGGCTAGCGAACGAAAGGCCATACCAGGTCGCACGATCGTTGCCGCTGGCCCGGTACGAATCGGTCAGAGCCCGCGGATCCGTTTGCAACGTGACGAAGACGCCGCCCGTGCTGAAGATGGGCTCGAGCACGCTGAGCGCCAGCGAGAACTTCTTTTGCTCCAGCGCGTCTTTCGGTCCGAACTTGAGAACGGCGCCGATGAAAACCGGCAACGTGCGACCCTGTTGCAAGGTCGGGCTCGCGGACCCATCCTCCGGCTGCTCATATGCTCCTCTGAGCTCCACGCGCTCCCAGGCGTTGATCGAGAGACCGCCTGCAAGGCCCCAATTTCCTCCGAGCGCGAGACCAGCAGGGTTGAAATACGCAGCCGACGCGTCGTCCGCGACTCCGGTGAACGCGCCCCCAAGCCCGATGGCGTGCGCTCCAATCGGTATCGCGCGGTAGTGCGTGTCGTCTGCGCGCGCGCCGCCCGCCACGAGCAGGAGCGCGGCCAGCCCTGCGATGCCCCGAAAAGGCCTGTCCACCGTTGGATTACTAGACAAAAGCTGGTCCATCGCAAGCGATTAATACCAGCCGCCGATCCCGAATGAGAAGGACCCGTAAGCGCGAGCAAGGTCGACGGCGACCGTGGCTTGCCATCGATAGTCGTCTGGCCAGATCCCGAACACGTTCCATTTGAAGAGGTTGACGTCGAAGCCGAGCGTGCCGTGTACCCGTGGAGTGGACGCGGCGAAGCGAGTGGGCTCAAGGTACGTTCCCCCGCGAAGCTTCATCCGCGTGGGCCACACCTCGGTTTCGAACCCGAGCCGAGGCGACACCGTCACCTTTTCGCCCGATCGCTGAACCGTTTGAAAGACAAACGACTCGACTCCGACGCCGTTGTCCACCCGCCCGCTGAACCAGAGATCGGCGGTGAGCAGGTAGTAGCGGCGCGGCCAGTCCCAACGGTACTGCTTGCGGAGCATGTCCCAGGCGAGCTTTTTCATCTCCTTGCGGCTTTGCTTGATCTGGGCGTACTTCCGCGCATACCGCTGCTTCACCGCCTGGACGCAGACATCGACATCCGGCCCACCGCGCGCCTCGACGGCAGCGATCTCCTCTTGTTCGGACTCCTCGGCCGCCCGTTTCCTCCGCTCGAGCCTCTGGAGATCGTCCTCTGCAAGCGTCTCCGCGCTGATCCACGGTGGGTTCGTCGGCCGCGGCCCAAACTGGTATGAGAACCCCGTGCTCCCGGTGGTCGGAATCTTCGTCGCCCGCGGAACGTAATAGCCGCCGACGACGATGTCGCCGTCCGGATTCGGCATCACCTCTCCCCTGGATCGGATGCCGGTCGAGATCTCTGGAAAGATCGACGCCCCGAGGCTCCAGCGCCTATGATGGGGCCTAATCATCACCCCAACCTCCGCACCTAGACCGAGCGTTTGGTAGAGGTCGTTACTGATCGCGCGGGACGAAAGAAACGTGCGCTGCCGCAAGATGCGCAGGCCCACACCCACGATCAGCTGACCGTCCCAAAACCCATAGCCAGCCTGGATGTGAAAGGTCGTGAAGCGAAGCCGGAGCGTCTCCTGCTCCATCGTGACCGGGTTGCGAACTCCCTGCAGCTTGATGAACTGCGCGTCGATCGTCAGCCCGATGCCGAAATTCCACATCTGCCAGTACGCGCCTGGAATCAGGAACACGGTCGTGTCATCGGAGATCTTTCCTGGGTCGCCAACGACTTGCCCACTGTTGTAGAAGTCCCCCGCCTCGAACGGATAGGTCACCCCCAGCGCAAGCCAGTAATCGTACCAGTCCGGCCACTGCGGCCCTCGATAAGCAACTGCGGAGGGATTCTGCAGGCCTCCCTCCACGCCTTGTGCGAGCGACGTGGCCGCGCCGGAAAGCCCGATCACGCGAGAGGTACTGATCACCACCCCGCGCGTGAGGTCGACCGAATAGTTCGACGTGGTGATCGGGCTGCCGTCGGGTCCGAGTTGGCCCTCAGCGGCGGTGGGGAGCCCCACGATGCCCACTAAGGTGAGCAAGACGAGTGCGCGCTTCGTAGGTGGCTTCGTTGTCACCGCCTGTATACCCCAGGCTGCGCCCGGATGAGCTTCTGCTCACTAACGAGCTGTATTGATGCCTGACTGCGTTGCGCCCTGGATGGCACCTTGGTCCGATGCGTCGAGGTTCTTCTTCTTTGTCGCCTTCAGTCTTTCGACCTCATCGTCCGCTTCCTTGACGCGCTCCTCCGCTTCATCCCGCTCCTTGCGCGCATCAATGGCTTCTTGTTCGGCGGCTTTGATCTCGGGATCCGTCTCTTTGTCCATCTCCGCCTGTCGAGCCGCGCGCTCCTCTTCCATTTCCGCTTCGATCTGTTCGTCGGTCTTCTTTTCCTTGATGCGGGTCTTCACTATGTCGGCGGTCTGGCCGATGTCACCGCCAATCGAGATGATCATGATGCGTTCTTTGACGGGTACACGGAGGAAGTTGGTGTCGTTGTCGAAGGCCTCGCCACGGAAGTCGAGGCCATTGCCCGTCCCCTTACCGAACAGAACCGAGATGCCGGCCGACAGGCCCTTGCCGTTCTTGGCCCCACCAACGGACGCGCTGAAGCCGTACCGATCGACCTGGAGGGGGCGAATGAAGCTTCCAGAGCCCGCGGCATCGGGTGCGCTGCTGTTGTCGGTGAGAAAGCCAAACCGAGTGAACAGGAACTCGGTGATCTGGATCTCGGAGCCTAACGAGATGTTCCAGGTGAAGTCTCGCTTGGTCGAGTCCGCCAGCAAAATGCCCGAGCTATTCGCGCGGCCCTCGAGCTGAGGAATTCCGGGCGCGATCGAGCCATCCGCGATCCGCCCGACGAACTGAAGGTCCGCCGCGACGGCCACTTTGCTAGAGATCACATAGGACGCGCCAAGCCGAAGCTCCCAGGGAATCGGCGAACGGGCGTCGCGTTCGATGTCGGCGAAGACCGAGTCGGAGAGATCTGGGTTGACTGGGCTGTTGCTCGACTGGACCTCTGAGAGCTCGAATCGCAAGTTGGACTTGCCGCCAACATGGAGACCGGGCGGTTGAAACATGATGCCGACGCGCCACCGCTTGCCGATGATGTTCATGAGGCCGACCCGGAGGGTGAGGTCCCACGCGTTCATCCTGAAGACGGTATTGCGGTTCGACTGGTTCGCATCGAGCACGCAGAACGGGATGGTTGGGCTCGTCGGACAAGGGCTGCCTTGACTCGGATCTTGCGTTCCCCCTAGCACGAGCGAGGTCGTTTCCACGTGCTGGATCGTCCGATTGCGGGCCAGGAGGGTGACGCCCCACGAAAAATGACGCGTGGGCCGATGACCGACACCTGCCGCGAAGTAGCTGGCGCGATCATCTTGGTAGAACTGAATGCTGCTGGTCCGCCCGAACTGATCTTGAAAGTTGACGTCGCCGCCGAACCCGGCGTTGTAGAGCACAAAC
>CALLDH010000189.1 GCA_937998345.1 uncultured bacterium
CAACTTCATGCCCGGCCGGTCGCCCGTCTTGGCGGAAGCCAACGGTAACCGAATCGTGCTCGACCTGATGCGCGACCCGAACATCGGAAAGAACCCTCTCGTGCGCCGGGCCGTGTCGTTGCTCACTTCGTTCGTGACGCTGCACGGCGTCGAAACCGACACGAAGCATGTCGACATCGCGTTCCGTGCGCTTCCAACCGGCCTTGGTGGTGCCGCGCAGTCGATTCGCAAGAACATCGTCCTGCCCTCGATGAGCCGCCTTCTTCCGCGCGCCAGGTAACGCCCATGCCGGTTTGCAGAACGTGCAAGGACGAGGTCGACGAGCTCGTTTCCGTCAAGGCGGAAGGTCGTCGCATCAAGGTTTGTGAAGACTGCGCGGAGCGCTTGGCCGAAGAAGCGGAGATCGCCGAGATGAGCGAGTCCGCCATGCAAGACATGATGGGCTACAAGGGCCGCCGCTGACGCCGTCGCAACGAAGCGACGCCGCCGATCACCGAATACGACGCTGAGAAGACAAGCAGCGCGAACTTCACTAGGGCAAACGATGCGGCCAGCTGCGGAAACGGGGCAGGCGAGGTGAAGCGACCCAGCTCGTACAGCAGTACGGCGTTCTCGAGCACATCGAAGGCCGCCGCAACGGTTGCCGCCCAAGCCGCCCGTGCGCTCCAGATCGCTTCATCGAGGCGCGACCCGACAAGAAGCGCAAGCGCCGCAAAGAACATCGCGTAGAGAGCGAGGTACACGAAGTCCGCGATCTGGATGAGCTTCGCATGACCAATCGCGCCTCGGCTCTTCCACTCGAGCAGGATTCGGAGTGCCCGGTGCGGCGTGCCGGCAAGCTCGAACGAAACGATTCCCCATGGCGAGGACTCGCCCTGCAGCGGAACGTCGAGGAACATCATGAGTCCCGTAGCGAACACGAGCAGGCCCCCGAGCCTGATCGTGAGCGATCCGAGAAGACGTGGCTCCAGCGATCGCAAAGGATGGCTCATGAATCCTCAGCTCCCGGGAGTGGGCTGGTCGAGCGACGCGTCGGACTCGGTGTCCGGCTCACGGGGCGAAGCGCGGTTCCGCAGGGCCTCGAGCTCCTCTTCGGCAAACTCTAGCTCGAGCTCTGCTCGACTACGCGCGGCCACAGCCCGTGCGACTGCGTCTTGTAGCTCGTCGGTCTTCGAGGCCTCGGCCTTCAAGCGCGCATCGAGTGCAGCGATCTCGCCTTGAAGCTCCAGGCGCCGGTCGGCTTCACGGTCCAGCTTCCGTTCGATGCGGCTGGCCCGCTCTTCCTCTGCGGCCAGCGCCTGCGAGGTGGCCGCCAGCTTCTGATTCGTTGCGGCCAGGGAGCGTTCTGTCGCGGAAAGGTCCCGCTCGGTTTCGGAAAGATGCTGCTCGATGGTCGCCTTCTCTTGGCGGTTCTGCGCGAGCTTGTCGCGAGTGCGCATCAGGCGGCGCTCCTCGTCTTTGAGCTGCGTCTTCAACGAGGCGACCTTGCCATCAGTACGCGCGAGTCGCTTCGCAAGCTCGGTTCGCGTCAAACGGCTCTGCTCGTAGCGCAGCTCCAGCTGTTCCGCGATTTCACGGGTATCGGCCAAGTCTCGCCGGAGATCCGAAGCGGTCAGCTTCGCGCGGTGAGCCACTTCGCGTTGCGTTTCGGCCTGTTGGTAGAAGACGGTGACCGCGGCGCCCGACGCACCGAGCAGCGCAAGCGCCAACGGAATTGTCCACCGCAGGATCGTTTTCACCCGCTCCCGGCGCTCCTCGGGAAGCGAGAGCGCAGCAAGCTCTTCGACGAGCTCATCGGCGCTGGGTCGCAACTCTGCATCCCAGTTCATCCAGCGGTCGAAAAATGGAGCCAGGTATTTGAGACCTTTGCGCGTCGGCGCGTTCGGGGTCTCCTTCGATCGAGACTCGATGAACGTGTCGACTGCGCCTGCAGCGACGTCCTCTTGGGTCTCCGGCTCGAGCGCATTACGAAGAGAGAGGGCCAATGCAAACACGTCGGCTTTGTTGCTGACCGCGGGCTTTCGTTCGACCGATGCAAATTGGGCTGCCACCTCGGGCGCAAAATACGTCGGCGTCCCGGCAACCACCATCTCCGCCTCGGTCGCAGCGACGCCGAGATCGAGAAGCACCGGTGTGACGTCGTCTTCACCGAAGCCAGGAATGCGTGCCAAGAAGATGTTCTCTGGCTTCACGTCCTGGTGGCGAACGCCCGCGGCGTGCATTGCCGCCAGCGCTCGTGCGAGCGGCTGGAAGATCGAGAGCGCTTCGGAGCGGCTCAGCGGTTCGCGCTGCAAACGTGATTCGAGCGTCTCGCCGTCGTACCAGGGCATGACGAACCAGAGACGCTCTTCGAACCAACCGTGGTCCTTGAATTGCACGATCGACGGGTGAAACACCGACGCGATGAGCCGTAACTCGCGGAGTGCCGATTGCTTGGCCGACTTGGAATGCGCTGCCTGGTGCAGCAATTTCAGGGCGACGACGTGCCCCGGCACCTCAGTGTCCTTGGCCCGATACACGTCCCCAAACGCGCCCAAACCGACCCGGGCTTCGATCGAGTAGCGCCCGCCCACGATCGTCCCGTTCGGCAGTGGCTCGATGCCCTCGTGCTCGTCGCCCCGTGCTCGCGGAGCCACCTCGAGGGCGAATGCTTCGACGATGATGCGTCCAAATCGCTCGGTATCTCGGACGCCATGCTCGTCGAGAATGTGCCTCGCGCGAGTCATCGCCGCATCAATACGCTCTTCCATTTCGAGCGGTGTCTTCGTGTACACGAACGCGAGCTCGTCGATACTCAGCTCGCGCGCGTGGCGGAGCTCCAGGAGCTCAGAATCTTCGGAGTCGAGCTCGAAGCGTAACGCGTTGAGCGGACTGACGGATGAGTGCGCCGAGGGAAGAGCGCGCCATGGAAGCTCTTCGAGGTCTCCCTTCGTTGGCGGTTCGTGGGGACGGCTTTGATTGTGCAGATACCCGCGGGCAGCCCGGTAGAGCCGTGCACGAACGCCGGGTGCTTGGATTAGATCCTCGCTCTCGACTTTTGCTACAAACGCGCGAAGCTTCGAGAGGTAGTGGTCCGCTCTGCTGGTCGAGCCGGTCCGAATCGCGAGGTATTGACGGAGGCCTTCCGCGTAGTAGCGAAAGGCGCGGCCATGCAGAACGTCTACGATCGTCTGTGGCTGACCCTGCGAAAGCGCGATCGATACGGCCGCCTGCGTCAGCGCGGCGCCACCGTTGCCGGGTGGCCTGAGTTGATTCAGCAGAAAGGGGACGGTGCCCATAGTTCCCATGGTTGCCTCTCACAAAGTGGGGAACTGTAAGGATGAGTCACCCTTGCGGCTGCTCTCAACAAAACGGCAAGCCTAGGTCCATCCGTAGAAGATGCTCAATCCATACAACACTGCGAGGAGAGTCAGTGCGGCAACGATGTTCAGCACGAAGCCGATGCGCATCATCTGCGGCAACTCGAGCAGACCGGTCCCGTAAGCGACCGCGTTCGGTCCCGTTGCGATCGGCAGCATGAACGCGCAGCTCGCGGCGAGGCCCACGGCCAATGCAGGTGGAAGTGGGGAGACGCCGAGCTCCACCGCCGCCGCAATCGCGAGCGGCACGATCATGTTCGATGACGCCGTGTTGGAGCACGCTTCCGTAAAGAAGACGGTGAAGACGATGAGGGCGGCGGTGAGTCCCCACAGTGAGGTGATGCCGGTCACGCCCAAGAACCACTGACTGATCGCCGCGGCCAATCCCGTCTGGAACATCTGGGCGCCAAGCGAGAGTCCCCCGCCAAAGAGGAGGATTAGCCCCCAATCGATCTTCATGGCGTCGTGCCACGGGAGGACGGGCGCTTTCCGGTTCTCGTCGAGGATCAGGAACAACGGGGCTGCCGCAAGGATTGCCACTGCACCGATCGGCAGAGCGCGTGCGATCTCCTCTGCATGGGGGGCGCCGACTGCCCGCATGATGCCCGGCACCGTCCATCCGACGACCGCCAGCCCGAAGCAAAGCGCCGTCACTCGTTCACCGCGCGACCACGGCGACGCAACCAAGGTGACGTCTGTTTCCACCGACGGCGGGGGCGCGAGCCACTGCAGAACGAACCCGACGATCACTACGAGGACCAAGGACGCCGGCACGCCGATGCCCATCCACTGCAAGAAGTCGAACGGCGTATCGGTCTGCTCTTGGAGGAACCGGACCGTGATGAAGTTGGGCGGGCTGCCGATCAGGGTCCCCATACCACCGACGGACGCCGCATATGCGATGGCGAGGACGCTCCCTGAGCTCGCGTCGTCGTCTTCGGGGAGGGTGCCGAGAAGAATCGGGATCAGAATCGCTGCTGTCGCGGTGTTGCTGATCCACATCGAAAGCACCACCGCCGACATCATGAAGGCCATTCGAATGCGAACGGGAGAGCCGCGCACCACGCGCAACTGCATGAGCGATCGAGCGATGCGCCGGTCGAGACCGTGCCGCATCATCGCTCTCGCGATGAAGAACCCGCCAATGAAGAGAAAGATGAGGGGGTCGGCGTACGGAGCGAAGGCCGTGCGGCTGTCAGTGACGCCTACGACGATCATCGCCGGCGCGATCAGAAGCGCCGTCACCGAAATGGGCAGGACTTCGGTGACCCAGGCGACAATCACGGCGGCGAAAACCGCGGCCAGGCGCTGGGCGGGTGGTTCCAGTCCGAACGGAGCAAACCAAGCTACCAGGAACAGTACCGGAGTAAGGATTAGACCTACCTTGCGCCGCTCAAAAAAGCCCATCCACGCGCCATCTAGCACGCCACCCCACGGGTACGTCCAGTCCGGTCCGCTCGAAAGTTGCGCTGCATCCCGTTCGGCCCCAAGGTGAGTGAGTCGTGACTCACTTGCGCCTGGGATTATTGACAATTCTGGTGTGCGCAGCCTTCTATGGTTGTGCACCGAAACAAGGTCCTGCGTCCGCTCCGTCGCAAAGCGGCGCGAAGCCCGAACCGACCTCCGCTCCTACCGCGGAAGCTCCGCCGGTGGTCCTCGAGGTCCCCGTCGCTTTTTGGAACGACGGCAAGGCGCAGAGCCAAGTCGATGCCGCCAAGGCCGACGAAGAAGGGCATCTCCTTCTGGACCTCGGCGAAGAGTGGACCCCGTACATTCTGACGGAGGCCCAGCCAACCGACGAGCACGGCCAGACGAGCGAATACCGCTCGACGTACTTGGCCCTGGCCCGCGGAGAGTTTCCGAAGGATCGGCACGGATACCGGGCCGAGAAGGACCAATATCTCGAGCTCTACGGCATCTTGCCGACGCTGACCTTGCTCAGGGAACGCTTCTCGGACGTGCGGGCGCTCGAATGCGCTGGCGAGCTCGATCTCGTGCCATTGCAGGAGTTCGAGGGGTTCCTTGCGTACGAGAAGGGCCGCCGTCCGGCTCGACGTCTCGCTCGATATGAACTGCTCAAGCCGCAGATGGCCGCGCTGGTCGCGCGCGCTCAGGTGGAAAGCCTCGACCACGTCACGCGTGCGCACGCCGTCGACGACGAAGAATGGGAGACGGTCGAAGAGTACAAGACGCTCGCGCCGGCGATCGAAGCGATTGTCGCCGCGCAAGCGCGGCTCGAATGCGAAGGCTTCTTTGAGGGGCGCGGCGAGCACACGCCCGGCCTCTTCGACTGGCGCACGCACGAGGCGCTTGCCGAGTTCGAGCGCCGGCATCGCGTGTACGGCTGGGGCTTCATCGGCGACGACACGTTGGCTGTTCTGCAGCAGTCGCCGCAAGACACCGAGAAGGAAGCGGTGATTCGTGTTCTGACCGAGCGCGCCATGCATGCTGCAGAGGTCATCGAAGACGGCAGCACGTCGACCCTACGCGACGGCGCCCCGCGCACCTACAAGACCGAGGACGGAAAAGAGCTGCAGCTCCCGAACTTCGAGGCGGAGCTACGCGACCGGGTAGTGGCGGCCTTTGGGCTCCAGACCGCCGAGTCGACGTACGCGTGGCTCGAGTCTCTTGGAGACATTGCTCCGCAGCAGGTCGTTGCCGTTCAAGGTGTCGAGCTTCCGCCATACTACGGCGACGTAATGGAGCTCACCGTGGCGATCGACCGAGGCGACGTCTGGTTCGAGTTCCCGTTCGACGAAAATGGCAAAGCGCGCTCACAGCCGGTCAGCCGGCGGCCACGCCTCACGATCTTCGTCAACTACAACGACCAGAAGATCCCGCTGGCGCGCTTCGGGACTACCGTCGGCGGTTGGCGCGGCGAGTTCATCGACGGCGCGGTGATGTGGAAGTACAAAGGATCGCCGACCGGCAAACGTGTGTGGAGTCGTATTTCGGCTGCCCCGATTTGGGTGCCGCCTGAGAGCACACCGCCTCGCGTCATGCTCACCAAGAGGCGCAAGAGGGGCGAAGAGTACTTCGAGGTCGACTACCACACCACCGGGCCCAGCTATGCGTCCGCCTACGGGTTGGTGGCTGCCTACCACCGCAAGTACTACCGCTCTCCGAACGGCGAAATTCAGGTTGGCGGGGACGAGGGCATCCGAACCCACGGTTCCGTCGACTACATGAGCATCATGCGCCGCCATTCGCACGGCTGTCACCGGATGCACAACCACATTGCGGTGCGACTGATGTCGTTCGTTCTCGAACACCGTCCGCATACGCGATACGGCCAGCAGCCGATGATTTACCGCCGCGAGTTCGAGTTCGAGGAAGAACTCTACGTCATGGAGTTCGACAAAGGCGGATACAACTTCGTGCTCGAAGAGCCGCTGTTCGTCGAGACCCTACCGGGACGTGTGCGCGGCCAAGTCAAAGAGCCGATCGAGGTGGCGTTGCCCCGTTACGATCGCGACCTGGGCGCCTACGTGATGCCCGACGGCGCGTGGGTGAGCGTCGACCGTTTCGGCAACATGACCGAGATCCTCAAGCCGTTTGATTTCGACGCACCGCTCGAGGCTCCCGAGCTGAACACCGAGCCCGATCCAATGACTACAGCGGAAGTTGCACCCGCGACGACGGACACCGGCATGCCCACGACTGCGCCGGCGTCGATTCCGGTGAACACTGCCGTAGTGCCCGTGACACCCACACCCTGAAAACAAGACGCAATTTCGAGCGTGTTGTTTGCTGTGGATGAGTTGGGCGAAAAGTCCGTCGCCTGTGGAAAAAGAATCGCCTTCTCCACAAGCGAATTTCGTTGATCTCCTCTCGTGGATCGGAGACAAAAGGGATCGGAAGATCGCGACAGCGAGCTCGACGTTCTTTGAATCAACCTATCTGACACAGCAACGAAAGTTGTTGTTTCTCACTCTCACGGGAGAGAAGCGGGGCCGAAAGGTCACGCAGTCGGTGGGCGCGAAGAGCGCCGGGCGTGTCCGTGGGTCGTGAGGATTGCAGAAGCCGGTGCTCTGATGCGTGGGCCCGAATCGAGCGAGAGCTGCGATGAAGGCCGTCGACGTGAAGAGCATCGGTGGAAGGCGCGCTAGAATCGGGACGCCGCTCTGTTTCACCACAAAGCAGCCGCGAAGGTTCTAGACGGGACGTCGGAGGCACCCTGGCATAGGGCTGCCCGACGACCGTGACGGCGTGCCAGAGGTTCGGTGCTCGTCCATTTCGATGGAGCGAGTGCCCGCCGAAGCGAGCCCGACGGGGTGAATACCGTCGGCTCACTGTCATAGAGCCGGGTCGAAACCGGTGACGGTAATCTCACGAGGTTCGGGTGCCCATCTTTGAAAACCAAAACTCTGGATTGCACGCGTCGGTCTGAACATGCTGCGCGACACCGTTGCACACGGGGCGAGAGCTCCGGCAACGGCGCGGAGTGCGGCATGAGCATCAGGATCCACTAGAACTGAATCCCATTACGCGCCCTTGGCGAGTCGAAAACCAAGGGTTCAGGTACGACAAGAGTCGTCGCGAAGTCCAATCACTGCGGTTTGCTAAACCCAAATCGTTGCTGGGACTCCGTCCGAAGGAAGCGCGTAGGGCAACCTATGCGAACCCACGGTAGCTCGAGACCTTCAAGTCGAGAGATACGACGGCAGCGCGCGGGACGTGTCGGTCAAAGCTCCTCCAGTGAGTCCAAAAGCTCACGCGGGGGGTTAGCAGGCTTCCCGACGGGGAATGCATCGCGCCGAAACGTGTCGCGCAAAGCAGGAGAGGCTGAATAAGCCCACCATCGAGCCTCGCGCTCGAAATCCAGACAAAGTCGGTCGTGGTGTACGCAACGTATAGGCGTACACACAGCCAAGCGACGAGCTAGCTCGTCGTGAGGTAAGCGAACTTCCAAAAGGGGCGATCCATGCCGGATCGTCCCTTTTCTTATTACACCGCCCGCCCACCCCCACCCGTAGTCCTCCCTCCGCGGCGGTAGCTTCGCACCGCCTTGGCGGCGCATTCGCGCCGGGCTTCGCCTCCGGCTCGCGCTGCCGCGCATGGTTGGCGGCCGCTCGTTGACCGGAGGTTGACGTGAGGTGGCGCGGAGGGCTCGAGATCGACCACGATGTGGAGCTGTGCGCGCTTGCCAAGCTGCGCATATTGCTCCGTGCTCTTGAGTGATCTGTGCCCTAGTTGCGCCTGTATCGCCTTCATGGAGTGGCCGCCTGACTGGCTACGGAGTGACGCCCAATCCTGTGATGGCTGAGCTCGCGAAGCCCGACTGAGGCCGCGACCTCAAATGAAGAGATCGCAGCGGCGGAGCGCACCGTGGCCAAACGTGGCCGCGGTGGCACCCAAACAATCACCGGTTTGAGGAAGGGGGCGAAGGTGGTCGACTGACGCGCTCGAGCACATCGCTCTTGCTCCGGTCGATCGCCAACATGATCTTCGCGGTCGCGGCGGCACGAGCGTCAAAACCTTTGGCGGCGTAAAGGTCCACTGCGCGCTCGTAGGCAAGCACGGCATCGGCCTTGCGTCCCATCCGCCGCAACAGGTCCCCCTTGCGGTGAGACCACCGAGGCTCATCGGGCCTCCGTTTCTCGATGAGCTCGTAGAGGTCCAGCGCTTCGCTCAGACGTCCGGCTTCCAGTGCCCTGCTGAGCTCGGCATAGAGATCCGTCGTTTTGCTTTCGCGTCTTCGTGCTGATTTGTCCATGCGTAACGGTCTGACCATCGTCCTGTCTGTTAGTGGAGAGAACAGCGATTCGCAAGCGGCGTCCCGAACCGCCTTCACGTTCATGCCTAGTGCACGCCCAGCAGCCAGAAACAAATTTCGATTCATCACAACTCTTCCGGCTACGGCTAGAAGGGGGCGGAACTCGACCCGCCAAACCGATCGGGGAGACCACTTCCCCTGGGACCCGACAGCCACTCTGCGGAGAGCGGTCAACAGGTAATCCTTTGGTTGTTTTCGTCGCGCAGAACGTTCGTCACGCTTTGGGAGACGCAAGAACTGCGCGCATGCACAAGCGGCGGCAACGTTATGGAGTTGAGTGCAGCGAAAGCTCGCCTCGTTGAGACGACGACCTAGGGCGGCTTCATGCCGACTTCAAGGGCAGGGGTCGATGACCAACCCAATAACCGTTGGTCAGCCAGTATGGTCCGTCCATGGCTGGAGTGCGGCGCCGCGAAAGCCGAGCTCCGAGCGTCATCAGGAACAACCTCGGACCGAACCTCTAGGAGCTCTAGAACTTGCACGAGCGTATCTTCGACCGATCGCCAGATCCCCTTTTCAAGCACCTCGGTCGGCCAGTCTTCCGCAAGGTTCCAGCAGAGCGCCAGCCGATAGGCGAGCTCTCCCTTGGTCGCTTGGTCGCCTCCACATCCCCAACGACGACCGTGGTGTTGGCCCCGAGCAGACGCTACGAACTGCACATAGCCCTTGGACAGGTGGACCTGAACGGTTAGCCTCGTCCTGTGATCGCGCAGAGCCTAGTCATCGTCCTCGCCGCACTGATTCTCGTTTCCTGCGGGGATGATTCTCCGGCTGTGCCCCCGGCGCCGCCACTTCCTGACTCAAGCTGCGAGGGTTTGTACGGAGCGCCCAATGAGAGCACAGGGTTGAACAGCGACGTGTGCTTT
This sequence comes from uncultured bacterium, assembly GCA_937998345.1. Lineage (GTDB taxonomy): Bacteria > Myxococcota_A > Polyangia > Polyangiales > Houyiibacteriaceae > SG8-38. The sequence goes on from CALLDH010000189.1 coordinate 10,002, forward strand.
GCGCGCATCGAAGGTGACGAGACGTGGGTGCCACGCATCTGGGACGCGGCTTCGCTCGCAGAGCTGCGTTCTTGGACCCTTGAAAACACGCCCGCGGTTTTGATGGAAGACCCCTACCTGACAACCCCGGACTTGCAGCCCGATGAAGAGGCCGTCTGTGCGGTCATGGTGACCGGCGCGCAGGCGTATCGTCTGGAGACGTTTGCCAACTCCCGCGAAGCAGAACTTGCGGGCGGCATTGTTACACACGGTATTGCCTGTGGTTTGTGCTCGTCACTGGAAGACCTCGCAGCATATGCCGAGACGCCCGACCAAGCGGGCCCTGTCCGTCAGTGCGCGCTCGAAAATCAAGGCAGGGTGGAGGAGCTCGACGCTTGCATTCAGGACGCAGTGGGCTTTACGCCGCCTTGCGCACGCATTTGGGCCTACAACGCCGTAAACGACTCGCGCGAGTGCCTGAGCATTTGCGTTGCTGAGCTCGACTCGTCGTACAACCAGGAGGACGGCTCGCTCAACCCTTGCCTGCAGTGTGATGAAGACAACTCAGGGCCCGTATTCAAGGCCATGGCCGGTCGAACACGTCGAAGCTCCGGATTGGCAGCAGCCATTTGCCGCCCTTGCGACCAGGTTTGGCGCGTCGATCACCTTTACGAGTAGGAATCCGATCGCAGGCGCGACAGACCCTCGGACATCACAAAGTGGTTTCGCCGCATACTGGAAGCCCACCCCCGCGATCTGGCTCATCGCCTGGGCAAGGTGACTCAGAGTCTTCGAACTTGCCGCGGGCCGCGGTTACTCGGCGGCTGCCTCCTCCTTGACGGCGGGCTTTTGCTCGCGAAGCTGGAACTTCGTCTTAGGAAGGATGGCGAGCTTGAACGTGAAGCTCCCGTCCTTGCTCTCGAAGGCGATTCCTGCCCGGTTCCAGTAGCTCTTGCCGTTTTCGGCAGTGTCGATGACGTAGATGGTGTGCTTCTTGGCGCTCATGGTGTTCCCGCCGTCGTCGCGGCTGTGAGAAGCCCACCAAGGACAGTCCGACTTGCTCAGACCCGCAGAAGCGCATTTCGAGTTACCATTCGCCTATGAACTCCATCGCAACGGAGACCGGCGACTCCCCCCGCGGCATCTATGTGATCGTCCCCACGCCACTGAAGGACAACGAGGAGCTCGATAGCCCGGGACTGAAGCACCTCCTGAACTACTACGTCGAGAGCCGTTGCCACGGTGTGGTCGTCCTCGGGAGCGGCGGCGAGTTCGCGTACCTGAGCTACGAGGAAAGGACGAGGGTTACCAAGGACGCCATCGAAGCAGTGGCTGGCCGTGTTCCATTAGTGGTCGGAGCCGGGTTTGGTAGCAGGATCGAAACCCTCAAGTTCATCGAGGAGGTCGGCCGGTGGGACGTCGACGGCTTTCTTGTGGTCGTGCCCACCTACTATCCTGCCGGATTCGACGCAGTGTACGACTCCTTCTCCCTGCTTTGTGACGCGTCACGCAAGCCGATTTTCTACTATCACTTTCCGCAAGTGACGGGTCTCTTCTTCTCTCCGCAGCAGATAGCAAAGCTGCTGGCGATCGAAGGAATGGCCGGCATGAAAGACAGCATCGTCAATATGAGGGAGATGCGCGCCCACATCGAATGGACGGGCAAGCTCCCTAATGGGAACGCGAAGTCGATCTTTTCGGGTCATAGCTTTGCGATCCCGGATACTCTGAAACGCGGTGGCGCAGGTGCTATGGCGATTCTTCCATCTGTCGTTCCGCGCCTGATCGTCGAGACCTACGACGCCTGTCTGAGTGACGATGCCCGTCGCGCCAAGAACTTGCAGGACAGAATTTTTAATCTGATACCGCTCATGAATGACCTAAACCTGCCCGTATCGCTTCAGCGATCCGCGTTCAAGCTGTTGTTCCGCTCGCCGATCGCCCTCAAGAACAAGCCGCAATCCAGAGTCGCAGTGATCAAGGAAACCCTCCGGCAGCTCGGTCATCCAATTGGCAACCGCGTTCGCAGCCCGCAACCACAGTTGGCGGAAGGTGAAGCGCAGCAGATCGCTATGCTGATTCGGCGAAACGAACTGGCAATGTAGGCCGGAGCATGCTCGAAACTGACTCGATGTGCACGCGGTGCCAACGTTTCGATTCCAGAGGCTCGTCGAATAGAGAGGCTAGTCCGATGTTCTTCATCGTTTCGCCCGCCTCATCGCGCGTGCGGCCCGTAGCTCGCGACCCGGAGCTCGGTCTCGACATCCTCCAGCCGACGCGCTTGCCGTGCTTCAAGCTGTCGGCCGAGATGAGCCCAGTGCTCAATCTGTTTCGGCACACTCCGAAAGCGCTTCGCCGCCGCTTGCTTCGCGGCCTCGACGCCCCCCACGGGCGCCGACTAACGTCTCGCGTCGATGACCAAACCGCACGGGATCTTCCCGCAGGGGATCTTTCCACGTTGAAACGTCATCTTCGGGATAATCTTGACCCCAGGGGCCGAGATGTAGTGAACGTTGCCAGTTTGATGCGCGGCCGGGTGTGCCGAATGACAAGCAGAGCTGATCAGTTTCTTTCTTCGTTCGTGCCGGGTCGTCCCTTTTTTTGTTTGGGGGGTGGTTGCGGGGTCGTTGGCGTGGTTTGGTTTGGTTACAGCCAACCCGCCCACCCGTGCCCGTAGTCCTAGTATCACTCTCACGTGAGTGAGCAGCGTGCCTGCCGCGGCATTCGCTGCGCGTTGCCTTGGCGGCGCGTTGCGCCGGGCTTCGCCCTTCGGGCTCGCGCTGCCGCGTGCTGGCTTGGGGGTGGTTGTCCGGGGCGCGGCCGTGATCGCTATTCGACGACGATGGGGCGACGCGGCGTCGCTCTCCGGACCGTTCGTCGTGATAACGCCCAGCGAGCAGCCCCGACCGTCAGCGCTCGGGAACCGCCTTGCCACCTTTGGCCTCTGCGCGCTGGTAGGCAGGGCGGCTGGTGACGCGGTCGCGCCACGCCGCCATGTTGGGACGCTCACCCGATGCTCGTGAGAGCGCGGCTTCCACTGGGTAGATCATCTGGATGTCCGCGATCGAGAAGCTGTCGCCGGCGAAGTACGGACGCTCGGAGAGCGTCTTCTCCACGAATCCCAGATGCAGGTCGAGGGCGGGATGCGTGTAGTTCTGGTCGATCTTGTCAGCAATGCCGCGAGCGATGGGCTTGATGAAGAAGGGCATGGGGGCGGAGCGCAGCCTCGCGAAGATCAGGCTGACCAGCAGTGGCGGCATGAGCGAGCCCTCGGCGTAATGCAGAAACATCGTGCACTCTAGCTTCTCGGCCTCGTCGGTCGGCTTCAGCTTTCCTTCGCGGTTCGCGAAGTAGTCGAGCACTGCACCCGACTCGACCAGCACGCGCCCATCGACTTCGACCATCGGAAAACGACCGAGTGGGTGAACGTCGGCGGCCGCTGCGGGAGCCCTGAAGTTCTTGTCGCGCTCCCAAGATTGGATGGTGTAGTCGAGCTCTAGCTCCTCGAGGAGCCAAAGAACCCGCAACGAACGCGAGAAGTTGAGGTGGTGGACTTTGATGCTCATAGCCCGAGGGTAGCACCGTTCGCCACGACCAGACCCAGGTGACGTCATGCGAATCAGATTGGCTCGTCCCGCGTTCGCGACTACTCTGCGGTCCGATGAACAGCCCTTCGCCCCGCATCTGTATCATCGGAGCCGGCATCTCGGGCATCGCAACGGGCAAGTTCCTGAAGGAAAAGGGAATTCCCTACGACTGCTTCGAGGCGTCGCCCACCCTCGGCGGAAACTGGGCCTTCAAGAATCCGAACGGGATGTCATCTGCGTATCGTTCGCTGCACATCGATACCTCGAAGAAGAAGCTCGAGTTCCCCGATTTCCCGATGCCAGCGGAGTACCCGACATTCTGCCATCACACCCACATTCACCAGTACTTCGAGGACCTGGTCGATCACTTCGGCTTGCGAGATGCCATCCGTTTCGAAACCCCGGTTCGCAGAGCGGAGCGTGTGGAGGATGGAACGTGGCGGATCACGCTCGACGACGAGACCCGGCACTACGACCATTTGGTCGTCGGAACGGGGCATCACTGGGACCCCAAATGGCCTGAGTTCCCGGGGCGGTTCGACGGCCCAGCGATCCACTCGCACGAGTACATCGATCCGTTTGATCCCATCGATCTGAAAGGCAAGCGCGTGCTGGTCGTCGGCATCGGCAACAGCGCGGTCGACATCGCGTCGGAGCTTAGCAACCGGGGACTGGCGGAACGGCTGGTGCTGTCGACGCGGCGCGGCGCGCACGTGGTGCCGAAGTACCTGTTCGGGAGGCCCATCGATCAAATCGTCGAGACGAATCCATACATTCCGCTCGCGCTTCAGCGCAAGGCTGCGGCGCTGCTCGTCCGCCTGGTAGTCGGCCGCGTCGAGAATTTCGGGATGCCGACGCCGGACCACGAGATCCTCACTGCGCACCCTACCGTCTCTAGCGATCTCCTCCAGCGGGTCGGCAATGGCGACATCATCGTCAAGCCCAACGTCGCCGAGCTACGTGGCGATCGGGTCGAGTTCACAGATGGAACTGTCGAACCGATCGACGCGATCATCTATGCCACTGGCTACAACATCAGGTTCCCGTTCTTCGATCCGGAGTTCCTCTCGGCGCCCGACAACGTCTTGCCACTGTTCAAGCGCATCTTCGTGCCTGGCATCGACAATCTGATGTTCATCGGTTTCGCCCAGGCAATCCCGAGCATCATCGGCTTCGTGCAGGACCAGGCCAAATGGGTCGCGTCCTATCTGGCAGGCGAGTACGCGTTGCCGTCACCCGAAGAGATGCAGGCCACGATCAAGCGGGATGAGGCGCGCATGATGTCCCACTACGTCGCCTCGAGCCGTCACACCATGCAGGTCGACCATGTGCTCTACGCGCGGGACCTGCGCAAGGAATGGAACCGGGGGCGCAAGCGGGCCCAGGTCTAGGCTCGGCTCCTCTTCTCGAAAACATGCGCTAAGGTCCACCCGAGTGATCCTCTCAGTCTGGAGTCCCGCATGACCGAACAACCTTCCGCTAACGCACTGCAGTTGCGTTCGATGATCAAAACCGACGGTACGCTCGAGCTATCGCTCGCCGCGATTCCCATCCCGCAACCCAGAGACGACGAAGTGCTGGTGCGCGTCGAGGCATCGCCGATCAACCCGTCCGACCTAGGCTTATTGTTCGGAGCCGCGGACCCAACGACGATGAAGTCGTCCGGCGATGCAGACAATCCCGTCGTCACTGCGACCGTTCCGGACAAACTGATGCGGGGAATGGCGGCACGCGTCGGCAAGTCGTTGCCGGTGGGCAACGAAGGTGCTGGTATCGTGGTCGCCGCGGGTCCGGATAGTTCCGCCCAGGCGTTGATCGGGAGAACCGTCGGGTTGATCGGGGGAGCGATGTACTCGCAATACCGGTGCGTCCCGGCGGCGCAGGTGCTCCCGCTTCCCGAGGGCACTGCGCCTGCCGAGGGTGCGTCGTGTTTCGTCAATCCTCTCACGTCGCTCGGCATGGTCGAAACCATGCGTCTCGAAGGGCACACCGGGTTGGTGCACACGGCCGCAGCGTCGAATCTCGGCCAGATGTTGCTACGGGTCTGCCTCAAGGACGACGTGCCGCTAGTGAACATCGTGCGAAAGGCGGAGCAGGTCGAGTTGCTCGAGGGTATGGGTGCGACCCACGTCTGCAATTCGAGCGAACCGACGTTCATGAAGGACCTCACCGACGCGTTGGTGACCACGGGCGCGACCTTGGCGTTCGACGCGATTGGCGGAGGGAAGCTGGCAGGACAGATCCTCACGTGTATGGAAGCGGCCGCGAGTGCGACCGGAGCCCCATACAGCCCGTACGGCTCTACTACGCACAAACAGGTCTACGTCTATGGTGGGCTCGATCGAAGTCCGATCGTGTTGGCCCGCAACTTCGGCATGGCCTGGGGCGTTGGTGGCTGGTTGCTGTTCCCGTTCCTCCAACGCATCGGCCCCGAAGCGTCACAGAAGCTGCGCCAGCGCGTCGCGGCGGAAATCAAGACCACGTTTGCGAGCAACTACACACGAGAGGTCTCCCTCGCGGAAGCGCTGACCCTCGAGGCGATCTCGGTGTATGGCCGGCAAGCCACCGGGGAGAAGTACCTCATCAACCCGAACAAGGGGCTTGCCTGAGTCATCAGTAGAACTTCTCAGGTTGAGGCCGGCCGCATCGGAAGGCCGTCGGCAACAGCGGTGACGATTCCGTTTGCTCAGCAGCTCACTTTGAAGGTGTCGAGATCGATGGTGCAGTTCGGTGGCAAGGACGTGGAACCGTACGTGCCGCTGAGTGCTGCGGGGTCGGTCCGGTAGTCGAGCGTGAGATTGAACTTGAGCGGCGCGGCGACGTTTCCAAAGAGAATGGCGTCGCCCTCGAAGCGAACGGTGTCGTCTTCTTCGAAGTAGAACCAGCCGTTCTCAATGTCGTAGTCGCGGCTCTCGGCCTCGAACCCGACGATGACTGCAGTCGGCTTCGAGCCCGGCGTGGCGAGGTCCAAGTGCAGCTGGAAGCTGGGGACTTCGAATCGACAATAGTTCTGCACGCCTCCGTACCAGGGGTTACCTACGTCTCGCGGCTCGGGGGTGTCCGGGGGATCGGCGTCTTCCCGGGGAATGATCCCCATTCTAATCGTGTCCGGGCCCAATCCAGAGACAGACATCCTGCCCTTTCCCACTACGGTGGGAAGGGTGCCCACCGTGATCTCCCAAGGGATGTGTGCGACCTGCATATTGTCGATCCCGTAGTCGAGATTAACCGGGTTCAGGCCGCCCGAATCCTCAAAGCTCACCGTGATCAACATCCCATCGGGGTCGCTGACACCGGCCACGTCATTCGCGTTCCAGGTGAATCGCGAGTAGACGTCGGAACGTATCTTCTCCTCGGTCAGATCTTCGTCCGCGATCTGCGGAACCGTGGGGGCATCAGGTCGAAGCGCGGGAGGCGGGAGAACGGGGGTGTCGATGTAGCGAAGAAGTGGGTCGAGAGGCTCAACGAGCCCCCGAAACACGACCTGGTAGGCCGATGAAACGCATTGCGTCACGCCCTCCAGCCCAGGGATAACGGTACCGCCGTTTCCCGCGCCGCCGCCGGGGTCACCGTCCCCTGTTGTACCGCAGCCGATCGTCGTCAGCATCGACGCCATAGCCAACGCGACGATCGCGATCGTACGTGGGAAATGAACTTGCATGATGCCCTCCTTCCTGGAACCTCACCTATCCATACGTGCAACCTGCGTACCAAGTTGCTCTGCCTGATTTCATTGAGGTTTCCGCGACCGTACGGCGCACGACCTGCGGCAAGTGAGCCGCACGCGCGTAAATTGCGCACCGCGGCCCCCCGACTTTCGCCCCTCCGTGGCGACGCCGACAGTGTCAGCGATCGTGGCGGGGTTAGCGGCCGCGGCCTGATGGGGCGCTGCCGCCTCTACCGGAGCCGCCGGACGACGGGCTGCTCGAGCCGCCGCTGCGGCTACCCCTCGACGAGCCAGACCCGGACCCTGCGCCGGAGCCTCCGAAGATGCTTCCCCTCGATGAGCCGGAGCTCGGCGACCATCCCGAGCGGCCCCGTGGGCGGGTGCTTCTAGAGCGGCCGACGGAGCCCCCGCGAGAAGGAACCGGCCGGCCCACGGAGCGAACGCCCCTGTAGTTCACGGCAGGTTGGCTCACGATGCCGGTACCCGGGGTCGACCTGGGCGTCATGCTCCGAATCGCCGGACCTGTTCCGCCGCGCCCGAGCCTGGTGCTGGTGCTCGTCGCTCCGGTAGGAGTCCGATAGATGACAGTCGGCTGTCCGGTCGGAGCTCTGGTGACGCTAGGCGTGCGGGTTAGCGAGGCGCCGCGACTGGGCGTACTTCGAGCGGGCGTCGGGTGAACGCTCGTCGCCCGGCGCGGAACAGACCTGTGCACCGGCACCGGACGATGCGCGGGGTAGTACGGATGGTAGTACGGCGGGAACCAGAACCAGGGTCGGAAGTAGCCGAAGCCAACGTACACGCCGCAGGGCCGATAGTAACCAGGCACGAACCACCAAACGCTCCCGTAGAAATCCCATCGCGGGTGCACGAAGACATAGTTGACGCGTTCCACGACGCAGTGGCCATCCACCCAAACGTACTGGCCGTTGCGGTAGTACCAATACCCGTCGACCCAAATCCCGCTCGGGCAGGCCGGAATCTGTGCCTCGGCCACGACGGTCCTTGGGGGTGGCGGGGCGTGCTGCGTGGCAGCGATCGGTTGAGGCTCTTGGACGACAAGCACGGTCTCCCCGTCGACCTGCTCCGTTGTGCCTTCCTCGGATTCGACGATCACGTAGGTCGTCGGAGCATCCGTCTGGCTCGCCTCGCCCTCTTGAGCGTAGTAGCCATCATGTGAGACCTCAAGCTCATACGTTGTGCCTGTGGTGCCGTAGCCGTCCGCCCCTTCAGTATCCGCTGCCGCCGCAGCAGCGAAAGCAGTTACGATAGAGAGTGCGAAGAAAGCAGTAATTCGAGTGAACAAAACCATCACTCCCTCTTGATGATAAGCACGTTCGGCCCTTGCGTCTGTCTCGACCGAGAGAAAATCGGACCGCCGTCGGATCCTACTATTGCAAGCCGAAATCAAGACCGTCAGCGTACGACGACGGCGGCCAAAGTCTTAGAAGACGAACCGAGGACCCGCCAGATCCCATTGAACGGCGGCGACTCTTTGTGCGAGGCGCGACTATCGAAACGTCGCGGCCCACCGGCGAAGCCCCGTTCTACGGGGTGTGAGTGTCGGCGTCAGTGACCGTGCCAGTGACCGAGACCGGGGCTGTGGCGGGCGGGCAAGGGCAAGTTGGGGTGGGCGCAACTGGCGGGGCTCCTGGTCGATATCGCGGCGTGATGCTTGGGGATCTCTTGGGGCGTGCTCGCTTGGTGACTCTTGCCTGTTCGGACTATCCCGCTGGGTTGCGTGATCTCTCCGACGCGCCCGCCGCGTTTCGCGTCGTGGGGGAGCTTCCGGAGCTTCGGCGCGCCATTGCCATCGTTGGGACGCGCCGTGCCGACGACGAAGCACTCGACTTTGCGTATTCCCTCGCTCGCGAGGCCGTGATGAACGGAGTCACGGTCGTGTCCGGCGGTGCCATCGGTGTCGATCGTGCCGCGCACGAAGGTGCTATTGATGGGGGAGGGCGGACCGTGGTCGTTCTTCCGACCGGGCTCGATGCGCCGTATCCCCGCGCCAACCACGACTTGTTTGCGCGGGCGGCGGAGGCCGGGTGCCTGCTCACCGAAACCGACGATGGAGCGGACGCACAGCGGGGCCGCTTCTTGACGAGGAACCGGTTGATCGCCGCCCTCGGGCGGTCGACGGTCGTCGTCCAGGCCCCTGCCAGGTCTGGCGCCCTATCGACCGCCCGGTTTGCAATGCGGCTTGGTCGGCCCGTTTTCGCGGTGCCCGCTTCCCCTTGGGATCCACGCGGATCGGGCAACCTGAGGCTGCTGTCGGGGGGGTCGAGGATTTGCGTGGGTCCCGGTGATGTCCTATCGGAGACCGCGCTTGCGGGAGGCGACCGTGCGGCCGAGTCTCCAGAAGCAACAGAAAACACTCACAATTTCAGTGATTTGACCCAATCCGAGCAAACGATCCTGCAATCCCTCGCCGGCCGGGCCCGCCATGCGGAAGACCTTTGCCAACGCACCGGAATTCCAGCGTTCGAGGTCCAGCAGTCTATTCTGCGGCTGCTCGTTCGGGGGCTGGTCGAGGAGAAGCCGGGGGGCCGGTACCAAACTTGCCGAGGCGGCAGGAAGCCTTACTAAAGGAGATCGATGTCCAAAATCCTCCTCATCGTGGAGTCCCCTGCCAAGGCGAAGACCATTAAGAAGTACGTCGGTGACGGCTACGAGGTGCTCGCGTCCAAAGGCCACATCAAGGATCTACCGAAAAAGGGAGGCGTCGATATCGAGAACGGCTTCCAGGAGACGTACGAGCTCCTCGAGGAGAAGGGCAAGCCCGAGATCGTCAGAGCGATCCGGGCCGCAGCGAAGAAGGCCGACAAGGTCCTGCTCGCAACCGACCCCGACCGAGAGGGCGAGGCGATTGCCTACCACCTGATGGAGGTGGCGAAGAAGGCGAATAAAGACGCCGAGATCAAGCGGGTTCTCTTCGAAGAGATCACCAAACGCGGGGTCAAGAACGGTCTCGACGAGCCGCGGGACCTCGATTCGAATCTCTACGAGGCGCAGCGAACTCGCCGTGTGCTCGACCGCATTGGTGGCTACCCGCTTTCGAGCCTGTTGTGGAAGAAGCTCGCGTTTGGTCTTTCGGCTGGGCGTGTGCAGACGCCGGCTCTTCGAATCATCGTCGACCGCCAGCACGAGCGCGACGCGTTCGTTCCAGTCGAATACTGGCTCGTCGATGCGCGTCTCAAGGGCGAGAAGCCCCATTCGTTCGTGGCAGCGCTCCAGAGCGTCGACGGGCAAAAGCTCGACAAGGTGAGCTCACGGTCGGCGGTCCTCAATGAGAAGGACGCGGCCCGATACGCGTCGGATCTCAAGGTGGCGGACTACCAGGTCAAGGGCATCACCAAGCGCAAGGCCTCGCGCAAAGCCCCGGCTCCGTACACGACCTCGAAGCTGCAGCAGGACGCAGCGAACCGCCTGAGCATGCCGCCCAAGCGCGCCATGCGGATCGCGCAGCAACTCTACGAAGGCATCACCCTCGGCCGGGGCAAGAACGCCGAAGGGGTCGGTCTCATCACCTACATGCGTACGGACAGCGTGCGGCTTTCGCCGGATGCGGTGAACGATTGCCGGGAGTACATCGCCAAGAAGTACGGCAAGGATTCGGTTCCCGAGAAGCCCAACTTCTTCAAGACCAAGAAGCAAAACGTGCAGGACGCTCACGAAGCGATTCGTCCGACGCGTCTCGATCTGCCGCCCGAAGCGGTGAGCAAGTACCTGACCGATCCGCAGCGCCGGCTCTACAAGCTGATCTGGGATCGT
>CALLDH010000190.1 GCA_937998345.1 uncultured bacterium
CATCGAGGGGGTTATTGACCTCGGCCACCCCCCAGTTCTCGATGAACTGACCGAGCTTCACTCCGGTCCGTGACCCCTCGTAGGCCAGGTACGCTTCGAGTGGCTCGAAGCGTATGAGCTCGGTGTCGAGGCCGTCGATCAGGAACCTCGGCCGCAGGAACAGCTTCATCCGCTTCGCGAAGCGGAAATCGAGCTCCAGCTCGGTGTCGAGCAGAAGCTGCTCGTCGTTGCTCGGTAGATCCCGGTCGACGAGATAGCTCCGCACTTCGACCGCCGCGAAGTAGCGGTACTGATGGAGTCGAATTCGCCGATCCCCGGCGTCGCCCCCGCCCCCGCCATCGAGCGAGTCGAGACTATCGATCGCGTCCAAGTCATCGAGATCATCGAGCGAGTCGCTGCTCATCGATGCTGGGCCGCCCTGCTCGCCGGAAGAGTCGTTCTCCTCCGCGAGCGGGGCGGCCGCAGCCAACCCAGAGTACAAGAGACTCGCGAGCGCGATGAGCAGCAGCTTAGACATCAGCCGTCCTCGAGCGCTCGCCGGGTGAACTGCTCGTCGGTGAGATTGCTGCGCGAGCTGCCATCACGGCGCGGGTAGAGCGAGAGATTGACGAAGTACGAAGAGGCTTCGATCACCGTACGCTTGCCCGTCTGGTGGTTCTGCATGTCGAGCTTCAGCGGCCGGTGAAAGCGCCCGTGGTAGACCTTCCACTTCGATGCGGTGAGGGTCTTCAAGCGTTGTCCGGTCTTGTCGTAGAACTCGATGCGGCTCGCCCGGAAGTTGTCGCGGTTGACGGTGAGAACGAGCTTGCTGTAGCCGGTGTCTTGGTAGTTGGGACGCGCCTCGAGCTCGTAGACCGGCTCTTCTTTCCCATCGACCGTGACCGTGGTCTCTCGAAGGAAGCGCCAGTCGTAGCGCTCGACGATCAAGCTCGAGAGGTCTTCGTACGTGAACTCGGTTCCTTGGAAACTGGCCGTTCGGTTGGCGCCCGCAATCCGGCGAACGCGCCGGGTGGCTGGCAGGTAGAGCCACGTGTCATCCGCCGTTTGGGGATGCTCGTGGATCAGCGCGGCCACGCCCCGGATGTCGGCGGGGCTCATGAAGCGAACCAACGCCTTGTCGCCCGCGTTCCCCTCGAGCGTCATCCCCCGCGTGTCGCGGACGACTTCTTGGCCGCGCGCATCGATCAGGGTCATGCGCGCCTGCAGGTATTGGTCGACCCATCCGCTGTCGTAGGCCTCCGCATGCTTGGCGATCGCGTGCCCTCGGGCGGCGTCATCGCCTGTCGGGAACGTGGGCTCGGGCGGGATCGGAACCCCCGAGGTATTGTTGGCATGAGCCGATGCGCTGAGGGTGGCGGTGTACGCCATCGCGAGCAGAGCGATGACGGTCTTGGTTTGGTTTGTCTTTTTCATGTTCGTTTCTCCGTGGTTTGAGTTGCAGCGCGGCAGTCCCTGCGCGGTCATTCGGCAGGGGCGCCGGCCAAATCGGTGGCGGTTTCGAGCGCGGGTTCTCGTTCCGGGTCCAAGAACGAGAGAAAGGCGGGCATCACGAGAAGGTCGGCCACCCACGCGAGCGCGATCATGATCGCGCCGAGGAGACCGACGAGCATGTTCGGTCGGAAGTTGCTGAACGCGAGAACGGTGAAGCCCAGTGTCAGGATCACCGTGGTCCAGGTGAGCGCCGCGCCGACTTGCTCGAAGGTCGCTTGGAACGACTCGACGACCGGCAAACCCTTCCTTCGGTTCTTGGTGTACTTCGTGAGGAAGTGAATGGCGTCGTCGACACAGACCCCGAGTGCGACCGTGACGACGAGCACCGCCGGGCCGTCGAGCGGGATGCCGAGAAGTCCCATCGCACCGAGCGGGATCAGCAATGGCAACACGTTCGGGATCAGGCTGACCGCAGCGATTCGAGCGGAGCGGAATACCAACCCGATCAGCGCGGTGATCACGCTCAGCGCCAACCCCAACGACACGATGAGCGTGTTGGAGAAGGTCCGGAACATGTTGGTGAAGAGGTACTGCTTGCCCGAGAACATCACCGAAGTGAGCGCCTCGCCTTGCTCGAGCGCCTCGGGTGACCCCGCGAGCTCAGGGAACTCGGTCGCGAGAATCTCTCGAAGGCGCGCAAAGGCTGCTAGGAGCGTGGTGGAGGGTGCCGTGCGGGTGCGGGCCGCGATGCGGAAGCCGCGGCGGTCGGCCGACACGAACGAGCTCAGGTTTTCACTCGGCTTGGCTCCGTTTTCGTACTGGATGTAGTACTGCGCGATCAGCGTAGACGCGTCTTGACCAGGGATCGTGACGGTCTCTTCGAGCACGTCGTCGTAGATTTCCCGCGGCCGCCGCGCGTCTTCGGAGATGTCGTCCTCGGCGGGGACTCGGTAGTGCCCGGCATCGTCTTGGTTTTGGACCTGGTGAATCTTTCGAAGCACCGCGAGGGCACTGTCGAAGTTGGTCAGGACCCAGAGCGGGGAGGCCGCCCGGCTCGCCTCTTCTTCCACTCGACGCTGAAACGCGTCCACTTGCGACAAGAAACGCTCCGACGCGGCCACTCGCTCCGGCGCGCCGGCCGATTGAGCGTCCGACTCGGGCGCGTAGAAGACAATGTCGAGATCGCTCCCTCCACCGATTCGCGCCTCCGTCCAATGAAGGTCACGGATGACCTTATTGTCCTCGGGGAACATCAGGCGGATGTCGGAGGTGATCTCGAGCTTGCCGAGGCCCACCGCGGTCACGACCGCCATCGCGATGGTGCCGACTACGATCGGCGCTCGATGGGCGGAGATCCAACCGGTCCACCCATGTGCAAGCTTGCTGAGACGCGAGCCCGCCACTGTGGGGGCGGCGTCGACGCTGGCACCGGCGACACCTTTCTTCGGCATCGGCAGCAGCGACAACAGCGCCGGCACCGCCGTGATCGAGAGCAGATACGCGAAGATTGTCCCGATCCCGGCCGTGTACCCGAGCTGCCGTATCGGAAGGAGCTCGCTCGTGACCAGTGAAAAGAAGCCGACGGCCGTGGTGACCGAGGTCAAAAAGACCGGGAGCGCGTTGGTTCGAATCACCTCGACAATGAGCGCGTCGCGGCTTTCGAATCGGTGCCGAATCAGGAAGTACGCCGTGACCAAGTGCACGGCGTCGGCCACCCCGATCGCGGTGATCATCACCGGCGCAATGGCCGTTAGATTGTTGATGAGGTCGCCCGCAGCCCAGACCGTGCCCATCATGCCGACAACCGACGCGAACACGACCAAGAGCGGCACCAGCACCGCCGAGACGCGCCGGTAGATCAGCAGCAGCACCACGCCGATCACGGCGAACATCACCCCGACGAAGGTCATGTCCGACAACCCGACGCGCAGGAACTCACGCTCGAACAGCGGAAGTCCGGCAAGATGGAGCTCGTAGCGATCTTCGGCCGCCAACACGGCTTCGATGGCATCGAGCGCGTCGCGCTGCTTTTCCATCACGCGAATCGTCGGCCCGACTTCGCCTCCGGCCGGGTCATCCGCAAAGGCAGCGGCCAGGCGCTCGGGTGGTGCTCGGGGTCTCAGGATTTGAACCAAGAGGGCCGCGCTGCGTCCGTCCTCGCTGACGACCGCTCCCCTCAGACGAGGCTCACCGATGTAGTCGGAAAACCGCGCGTCTTGCCCAATCAGGGCGCGCACCGACTCTTCTCCGGCGATCGACGCAGCGCGCTCCGCGCCCAACACCGCAATCATGCGCTCGAGGCGCTCGTCCTCCGAGTAGCTCTCAGGCGCCGCTTCGAAGAGGTCGCCGATGAGAAGCCCTTCCTCCTCCGGGCTGATGTCTCCCCAGCGGATCCACGGGTTCGTGGTGAGACTTCGAACGTTGCGCACGTTCGGGATTGCCGCGATCGCATCGCTGAGCTCGGCGATGGCCGTGAGCGACTTGACGCTGAATACCCCCCATGGCTCGTCACGCTCTTCGAACGCAATGCTCACGAGGTCTTCCGCGATGAACTGGTCTTCGATCGTGTAGTAGGCGCGAAGTCCCGAGTCCTCGGAGTCGAACCAAATGTCGGTCCGTGGATCGAAGATGCGGGGAGGGGGGCTTGCACCGGGCGCTTCGTCGAGGGCCGTGACGCGATCGGAGAACGCTTGCAGGCGAACCGCCCCAGCCGAGAGGGCGCCGAGGACAACCGCCATGGTTGCGGCGGCCAGCTGCCAGCGAAAGCGGTAGAGGAAGAACACGGAACGAGCGTTCCATGTTTGAGCGTGGCGAAGGGCTTCGTTGGGGTCGTGTTGGGTCATGGTCTTTCCTTTTGGAACGTTCATTCCATGTTATGTCGTAATCGTGCTGGCGTTACGGCGCATCGGTTCTCAGCTCTCGGTGAAGGCGGCCGAGCCGATGACCCGCATGAGGGACGGGGCCATTTGCTCGAACAGATGGGGTCTGCCCTGGCCTAGGAGCAGCGCTCCCTGGCTCACGGTGATCAGGAAAAGCGCCAGTGCGTGCACGTCCGTGCCCTTCGGGAGCTCCCCGCTACGGACCGCGTCTTCAAAGGTTGAAACGAGGATGCGCTCGCCACGGCGCACGAAGGTTTCGAGCACGCGGGCCATCTCCGGGTCTTGCATCCCGCCCTCCGCAATGGTGTTGCCGAAGAGGCACCCCGCGTTTCCTAGGGCTTTCTGCGCGTCGTGGCGTTGCTGAAACGCACGACCGATGCGCTCGATCAGCGAACCGGGCCCGCGCAAGGCTTCCACAAACTGTGCGATCTGCTCATCGATCCACACCTGAAGCGCCTCCAGGAACAACGCCTTCTTGTCACCGAACGTCGCGTACATGCTCGAACGGCTCAGCTCCATCGCCTCGAGCAGATCTTCGATGCTGGTCCCCAGGTAGCCTTGCTCCCAGAAGACTCTGACGGCCCGGGAAAGCGCCTCTTCGCGATCAAACTGTTTTGGAGGACCTGGCATGGTTCTGTTCTCTTGTTGGAATGACTGTTCCAGGTTATAGCCAAGTTGCAACGAGCGTCAAGTGCCTTTCTTGGAGCCGGCGGCTCGCTGACCCAGAAGGGCGCATAGGGCCCGCGCCGCGTGCGTAACGCCCGTTTTGCCCTTGGCAAAAAGAAACACGAGCACGATCACCCCAACGTCCTGGGCGTCGCTTGGGGCAATCGGCACCTCGCGATGTTTGGGGAGCGCATCGATCGGGCCTGCAGCAGCCTTCTGGTCGGCGCCTTGACCTGCAACCTCGCCGAAGCGACGATTGATTTGGACGCGCGAAGTGCGGCACGTGATGGGCCTGGTCGATCGCGGCACCCCGATGGTCCACGACCACAAAGACCCGGCCGAACCGAGCGCTTGACTTGTTGGACGCTATATATATAGTGCTCGCTATATGACCCTCGCCACCCCGGTTTCTAAGGCAGTTTCTGCCCCCAACGCATCCGGCTCCATCCTCGACGCCGCGATCGACAGGCTCGCAGAGTCCTCGCCGTCGGGCATGACCATCAACGAGATCTGCAAGCGGGTCGGGGTGCGTCCGCCTGCCATCTACTACCACTTCGGAAGCAAGGAGGGCTTGGTCAGCGCGGCGGTCGAGACCGCGGGCAATGCCTGGCTCGAGGCGCTTCGGGCGCAGTTGCCCGCCGGAGGAACCTTTGAAGAGACCTTGGTGGCGGCGCTCGATGGTTGGCAAGCGTTGATCGAGTCGCCGCGCCGACCGATCAAGTTGCTTCTTTCCGTGCAGCTCGAGAGTGCCGAAAGCTCTCCTGAGATTCGCGCCGCACTGCAGCGCGTATACGACCATGCACGCGAAATCATTCGTCTCGGGATCGCGACGTCAACCGGGCAAACGAAAAACCTAGATGGAATTGCCGAGACCGTTCTCGGGCTCGTGCAAGCCGCAGCAATTCACTTTCATCTAGACGGCGATCGAACCGCGCTGCGAGCCCGACTCGATGAGCTCGGACGCACGCTCTCGCTCCTCGTCGATCGAACCTCTTGAGGAACTACAACATGGAAAACACGACGACACCCTTTCCCCTGTCAGCCCGCCCCCAAGTGACTTTCCACTTTTCGAATAGTCCAGCCGTTCACCATCGCGGCAATGCCTATCTCAGTCATTTCTGGAACGCGCTTTCGATCATGGCTCCCTCCACCGAGCGTGCTGCGATGCGCGTGTTGCGAAACGCGCGCAAGGGCATCGAAGATCTGCGCCTTCGTGCCGACATCGATGCATTTCTCAAGCAAGAAGGGCTCCACACGCGCGAGCATCGGCGTTTCAACACTCGCCTTGCCGACCTCGGCTACGAAGCCAAGGCCGCGGTAGACCGTGCGGACCGCAATCTCGACGCGTATCTCGACCGCGTAGACGCGCCAACGGGGCTAGCGCTAGTCATCGCTGGCGAGCACCTGATCTATGCTCTCTCTCGAGACCTGATCGGTGATCCGCGGGTGCTCGAGGGCATGGACCCGGAGGTGAAGCGTCTCTTCCTGTGGCACGCTCTAGAAGAGGTCGAACATCAGTCGGTGGCACATGATGTGTACGTCTATCTCTATGGCGACGGACCAAGTCATCGTCTTCGGCGTGCCAAGGCACTCAAGGACGCGACTTTGATCCTCGGCGACACCGTACGAGACATCCTCACCGACCTTATGGCCGTAGAGCCTCGCCCCCAGCCTCGTCAGCGTCCTGAGCTGGCCCGTTTCATGCTGCTTTCCCCCGGCTACGGCCGACGCGCCCTTGCTCATACGCTCCGGTTCTTGGTTCCGGGTTTCAATCCTTGGGAAAATTCCGGGGATTTGCTCCTCGTAGAGGAGACTCGGCAGCGGCTCTCGGTCGCTTAGGGCTCCTTCGTTTGGGCACCGGCCTGGGGAGGTTCATCAGGGTCCGCCTCGGAATCACCGGAACTCAAGCCGCGAGCGTCCGGAGCCCCTCCCAATCTGTGAGGAACCCCACAACCGAGTTCCAACTTCGCATTGTTGGGGTCACCACGAAATCAAGGGATTCTGATTGCGGTCGCCGCTCCCTACGCTCGAGCGATCACGGTCGTGACGCGCACCGCAAGCGACAGGCCGCCGTCCACTTCGGCTGCCCGCCACTCGGCACCCACGTCGCGCGCAATGCATTTAGGAATTCGGCGCCGAGCCCAGGTCGTTGCGTGTCATACCACGTGACAGCGAGCTCGAGCTCGACGGCAGCATCCTCGAGGAACTCGAGCATGTCAGCGATCTAGGATCTTCTGAAGGCGGCCTTGTACTTCGTCCCAGCCCACTGTCTTGGCCTCTCCGCGCTCGAGTTTTTCGAGTCGCTCGACAGCGAGACGGACCCAAGCTTGTCGGACCTCTTCAGGGTCTTCGACCGGTTCGGAAAGCTCTGCGGCGATCAACGCCCGAT
>CALLDH010000191.1 GCA_937998345.1 uncultured bacterium
CAGGAATTCTCTGACGGCGTGGCCGTCGTCAGCCGCCTAACCGATGGACAGGTCTACGTGTGCCAGGCGCCAGGGCCTGAGCTCGACCTGCCCAAGCTCGAGTCGGTGACCCGAGCCACCTTCGAGGGTCCACATCCCGCCGGCCTTCCCGGCACTCACATCCATTTTCTCGATCCGGCGGGGGAGAACAAGTCGGTCTGGCACCTGAGCTACCAGGACGTCATCGCCATCGGCTCGCTGTTCACGACCGGCCGGCTGCGGACCGAACGAGTCGTCGCCCTTGGCGGCCCGTTGGTTCGTAGGCCGCGGCTCGTGCGCACCCGCATGGGAGCAAGCACCGAAGACCTCTTGGAGAACGAAGTCGAACCAGCGGAATGCAGAGTGATATCCGGCTCGATTCTGGACGGGCGTCGGGCTGCGGGGCGCGCCCGGTATCTGGGTCCGTACGACCTCCAGATCAGCGTCTTGAGGGAAGACCAAACGCGTCGCTTCCTGAACTGGCTTGCGCCGGGTATCGACAAGTACTCCGCGATCCGCGCATTTGCTTCGGTGTTGCGCCCCCGAAGCCACCGCTTTCCGCTCACTACATCGCAAAACGGCAGTCCCCGCGCGATGATCCCCATCGGCAACTTCGAGAAGGTGATGCCACTCGACATCTTGCCCGCGCCCCTGCTCAAGGCCCTCATCGTTCGCGACACTGAAGCGGCGCGCGCGCTCGGCTGCCTCGAGCTCGACGAGGAAGACCTCGCGCTCTGTTCGTTCGTGTGTTGCAGCAAGTACGAGTACGGCGCGTTCCTGAGAGACACCCTCGACCTGATCGAGAAGGACGGCTGATGCGTCCACTTCGAAAATTCCTCGATAAGATCGAACCCAACTTCGCGAAGGGGGGCCGCTTCGAGAGCTATCAGGCGCTCTATGAGATGCTCGATACCCTCTTCTACTCTCCCCCGGACGTGTCACGCCATGCACCGCATGTGCGCGACGCGATCGACCTCAAGCGAGTGATGGGTCTGGTCGTGATCGGCGTGCTGCCATGCGTTTTGGTGGCGATGTGGAGTACGGGATACCACGCGAATTTCATGATCGAGCAGCTAGGCCTATCTGAGCCGACCGATTGGCGGGGGACGCTGATGGCCGCCCTTGGCATCGGGCACGCTCCGAGCGACGTGGGCGCCTCCACGTTCTATGGCATGCTCTACTTCCTGCCTATCTACGCGGTGACCTTGTTGGCGGGTGGCCTGTGGGAGATCTTGTTTGCCGGGATTCGCAACCACGAGATCAACGAGGGCTTCTTTGTCACCTCGATCCTCTATGCACTGACGCTACCGGCGACGACTCCCCTTTGGCAGGTCGCGCTCGGCATTTCGTTCGGCGTGGTCATGGCGAAAGAGGTTTTCGGAGGCACGGGCAAGAACTTCATGAATCCAGCCTTGGTCGGCCGGGCGTTCTTGTACTTCGCGTACCCGGTCGAGATGTCGGGTGAGTCGGTGTGGACGCCTCCCGTCGACGTCGTCACGGGCGCGACACCGCTCGCCATTGGTGCCGAGAGCGGCGTGCCCGGAATCCTCGAGCAGGGCGTGACTTGGATGGACGCATTTCTGGGTGCGGTGCAAGGATCGATAGGCGAAACGTCGACTCTTGCGTGCCTCGTCGGCGGCGTGCTCATCGTGTACACCGGCGTGGCCTCCTGGCGAATCATCGGCGGAGTCATGCTGGGCATGGTGGCGACTGCAATGCTCTTCAATGCGGTCGGCTCCGACACCAATCCGATGTTTGCGATGCCGTGGTACTGGCACCTGGTGCTCGGCGGCTTTGCGTTTGGGATGATCTTCATGGCTACCGACCCGGTTACGGCCTGCGTCACGAATTCGGGAAGATGGATCTTCGGGTTCCTCGTCGGCCTGATCACGGTCGTGATCCGCGTGGTCAACATCGCATTTCCTGAAGGCATCATGCTCGCGATTCTCTTCGCCAACATCTTTGCGCCCACCATCGATCACTTCGTCATTCGGGCCAATATCTCGAGGAGGTTGAGGCGAAGTGTCTGAGCCGTTGAAAACGTCGGGTCGCAAGACCGACACGGTCGTCGGCACCTTGCTCGTCGCGTTCGTCGTCAGCCTCGTGTGCTCGTCGCTAGTGGCATCGGCAGCCGTCGTGCTGAAGCCGCGGCAAGTCGCCAACGCGATCCTCGACATGCGCCGCAACATCCTCGAGGTGGCCGGGCTCCTGGACCCCGCCCGCGACGTCGACGAGCTGTTTCAAGGCATCGAGCCCCGCGTGGTGGATCTGGAGACCGGGGCATACCTCGACGACATCGACCCAGAGACCTTCGACCCGGCGGAAGCCGCCAAGGACCTCGAGCAGAGCGTCGAAGTGCCCGCTGAGATCGACGTGGCCCGGGTCGGTCGCCGCGCCAAGCATGCGCTCGTGTATTTGGTTCGCCGAGACGGTGAGGTGAGCAAGATCATCCTGCCGGTGTCTGGTTACGGGCTCTGGTCGACCATGGTTGGATTTCTTGCGCTCGAGGCTGACGGCAACACGGTCGCCGACATCACCTTCTACTCGCACGGTGAGACTCCGGGCCTCGGAGACTTCATCGCCAAGCCGGCCTGGCGCGGGCTGTGGCGCGGCAAGCGCGCGTTCGACGAGTCGGGGAAGCTGAAGCTCCAGGTCGTCAAGGGCCGCGTCTCCGCGGACGACCCACTCGCCGACTATCACGTCGATGGGGTTTCTGGGGCGACGCTGACCGGAAATGGGGTCACCAAGATGATGCAGTATTGGCTGAGCGATCACGGCTACGGCCCCTACCTGCGAAACATCCAGGGAGGAGAAGGCACATGAGCTCGGCAGCCAAACGCGCTCTCATCGCCCCGATTGTCGATGACAACCCGGTCACGCTGCACGTCCTCGGGATCTGCTCGGCGCTGGCGGTCACCACGTCCCTTCTGCCTTCCCTCTACATGTGCCTCGCGCTCACCGTGGTGGCGACGCTAGCGAATACCGCGGTCAGTGCGATCCGGCACATGCTCCCCAATAGCATTCGAATCATCGTGCAGATGACGATCATCGCGTCCCTGGTGATCGTCGTCGACGAATCGCTCAAGGCCTTTGCGTTCGAGACGAGTCGTGAGCTTTCCGTCTTCGTCGGCTTGATCATCACGAACTGCATCGTGCTCGGCCGGACTGAGAGCTTCGCCTCGAAGAACCCGGTCGGGTTGAGTTTCCTCGATGGCATTGGCAACGGCCTCGGCTATAGCGTGATCTTGATTCTCGTCGCCAGCACACGCGAGCTCCTCGGTGCGGGCACGCTCCTCGGCTACACCATCCTACCCAACGTCGCCGATGGCGGTTGGTACAACCCGAACGGCATGATGCTTCTGCCGCCAAGCGCGTTCTTCGTCATCGGCCTGATCATCTGGGCCGCGCGAACGTGGAAGCCGGAACAGGTCGAGAAGCCGGAGTTCCGCATCAGCGAAGTTCATCGAACGGAGGCCTTGTGATGGGCAACTACGTCGAGCTCTTCATCAAGGCGGTCTTCGTCGAGAACCTCGCTCTCTCGTTCTTCCTGGGGATGTGCACCTTCCTCGCGGTATCTAAGCGTATTCAGACAGCGTTCGGTCTCGGTACCGCCGTGATCGTCGTTCAGTTGATCACCGTCCCGACCAATACCTTCCTCTATCACTATGTCCTCGAAGAAGGGGCGCTCGCTTGGGCCGGGCTGCCGGACGTCGACCTCAGCTTCCTGGGCCTGGTCACCTACATCGGTGTCATCGCGGCCATGGTGCAGATCCTCGAGATGGTCCTCGACAGGTATTTCCCGCCTCTGTTCCATGCGCTCGGTGTCTACTTGCCGCTGATCACGGTCAACTGCGCCATCCTCGGTGGCACGCTGTTCTCCGTCCAGCGCGACTACACAATGCCGGAGAGCATCGTCTACGGCGTCGGAAGCGGTTTCGGCTGGGCATTGGCCTTGGTCGGCCTCGCCGGCATTCGTGAGAAGCTGAAGTACAGCGATGTCCCGGCTGGTCTTCAAGGTCTCGGCATTACGTTCATCATCGTCGGTCTGATGTCTCTCGGCTTCATGGCCTTCGCGGGGATTCAGCTGTAGGAGGCGGCAGGGGTCATGGTCCAAATCGTCCTGGCGGTTGCGGTGTTCACGGGAATCGTCGTCCTGCTGTCGGCGGTGATCCTCCTCGCGCG
Organism: uncultured bacterium; assembly: GCA_937998345.1. Classification (GTDB taxonomy): domain Bacteria; phylum Myxococcota_A; class Polyangia; order Polyangiales; family Houyiibacteriaceae; genus SG8-38. The sequence continues at coordinate 4,201 of CALLDH010000191.1, forward strand.
CTCGAAGCTCGTCGAAACGGGTGCGGTCGAATTGATCGTCAACGACGACCGCGATTTCCAGGTGCCCGCGGGAGCGAAGTTGTTGACGGCACTCTCGAGCGTCGGCCTCTATTTGCCTGGCGGTTGCGGCGGGAAAGGCACGTGCGGCCAGTGTCGCGTGAAGGTGCTGGCCGGTGGTGGCCCTATGCTCCCCACGGAGTCCGCGCTGATAGGGCGGAGGGAAGCCGCGGACCACGTTCGCCTCGGCTGTCAGGTCACCGTTCGCGAGGATGTTCGCGTGCGCATCCCGGACGAGGTCTTTGGCGTCCGCAAGTGGGAGTGCAAGCTGCGCTCGAATCGCAATCTCAGCACGTTCATCAAGGAGATCGACCTCGAGCTTCCACCTGGTGAGGAAGTCCCCTTCCGCGCTGGCGGCTACATTCAGGTCGAGTGCCCTCCCTACGAAGCAAAGTTCTCCGACTTCGACATCGGGCCGGAGTTCCGGGACGAATGGGAGCGCAACAACTTTTGGAGATTCCGAGCAGGGACCAAGGTGCCTACGATCCGCGCCTATTCGATGGCAAACTACCCGGAGGAGAAGGGCGTCATTCTCCTCAACGTCAGCATCGCGCTTCCTCCCCCAGGCTCGGACGAGAACGTTCCACCGGGTGTCGTCTCGTCGTACCTATTCAATTTGAAGCCTGGCGATCCCGTCACCATCGCGGGTCCTTACGGCGAATTCTATGCAAAGGATACCGACAACGAAATGGTCTTCATCGGGGGTGGGGCGGGTATGGCGCCGCTTCGCTCCCACATTTTCGATCAACTGAAGCGCCTCGGGACCGGCCGCAAGATCTCATTCTGGTTTGGCGTGCGGAGCAAGCGGGATCTCATCTATCACGAGGAGTTCACGCGCCTCGCGGCCGAGCATCCCAACTTCAGCTACGTCGTAGCTCTTTCGGAACCGAAGGAGAAGGACGACTGGGACGGCCCCGTGGGCTTCATTCATCAAGTGGCCTACGACGAGTACCTCGGGCAGCACGAGGCGCCAGAGGACTGCGAGTACTACATGTGCGGTCCACCCTTGATGGTTTCGGCGGTTCAGAAGATGCTTACGGACCTCGGCGTGCCCGAGGAGAACGTCATGTTTGACGATTTCGGCGGTTGATCACGATGACTGTGTACTTCCTGAGCTTTGTGGTTTTCGCGCTTGCCCTGGGCGGTTTGAGCATCGGACTTCTTGCCGGGCGCGGTGGCATTCGTGGGACCTGCGGCGGGCTCAACAATCCGGACGGGCAGGGCTGCGGGGCATGTGGCCGCTCAGCAGGTCCGGGGGCCGATTGCCCGAGGAGGCGCGCCAAATGACGCTGGTCAAAGAAATGCGAGCCCGAGATTTCATGGTCACCAAGCCCGTGCTCTTCACGCGTGACATGGATTTGCTCGATGCGGTGTCTGTCTTGATCGACCGAAGAATCTCAGGTGCACCCGTCGTGGACGAGCGCGGCAATCTGGTCGGCGTTCTCACCGAACGAGATTTCCTGAAGGCAGCTTTGGTCGCGGGCTACCACGGTGAGAGCGGGGGATGCGTCGCGGACTACATGACCCACGAGGTGCAGGCGGTGAACGCAGACGACAGCTTGCTCGATGTGGCCATGGGCTTCGCCGAAACCAAGTATCGGGGCTTCCCCGTCATGGAGGACAATCGCGTCGTGGGGTATGTCACTAGGCGGCAGGTCCTACGCGCGGTGATCGACACGTTTGGGACAAGCCGGTGACCTAGTCGTCGAGAGCTTTGAGCCCCCGTTGCTCCGCGTCGTCCATGCCGCGTGCAAGGAGTCCGGGGAACAGCCCGATGAAGCGCAGTAGTTTCTTTCCGGGCGTATTGGGAACCAAGATCTCCCTGCGCGGTTCGCGAATGGCGTCGACGATGGCGCCCGCGATCGTCTCCGGGGGCATCGGCTTCTCGGTAAATACGACAACGCCGGCGCGCCGTTGACGCATATCCTGAAGCATTGGCGTTTCGACCGCGCTCGGACACGCGAGGGTCCAATGAATCGGAGCATGACGGTGGTCGAGAGAGCAGCTGTGCGTATAGGCGCGCACCGCGTGCTTGGTCGCGCAGTAGGTTGCGAGGCCGGGTGAGGGCGAGAAGGCCGCCATGCTGGCTACGTTGATCACGTGCCCACGGTTGCGCGCCAAAAAGCGCGGGAGCAGGGTGCGCACACCATTCATGACGCCGATCAGGTTCACCTCGACGGTCAGACGATCGTCTTCGACGGAGACTTGATCGCAAGGGCCCGGCAAACACACGCCGGCGTTGTTGATCAGCACGTCGATCGGGCCTCCTTGCGTCTCGGCGCTTGCGACTACCCGCTCCCAGGCAGCGAGGTCGCGCACATCGAGCACTGCCGTTTCGATGCCGGGCAGCTCATTGTGCAGCTCGGACAGGCCCTCCTGGTCGATGTCGACTGCGACGACCCGGTGGCCCGTCTCGACGCAGAGACGGACGATACCGGCGCCGATGCCCTTGGCCGCTCCGGTCACCAGAACTCGTTTAGGCCCGTCACTCGTGGGTTTTTGGCTCATGCCCATGGCCCCCATTTGTACATCTTGAGCAGCATCCTGTCTGCGAATCGCTCTGGCATCATCCCGAACATCCGGGCGGCCGTCCGCGCTGACTTGGGGACGAAGTATCGGGTTTTCGGGGAGTCTACGGTGGCAGCCTTGACCACCGCCTTGCCGACATCCTCCGGGGGCACCGCGCTCTTGAGCTGCTCGTTGGCGAAGTCGTCGAGATCCGCCATCAGTTGCCGGTAGGGGTTGCTCGGATCGTCTCGCAGGGGTTGCGCGGCCGCTCGGGACTTGTCGAACGTCGGCGTGTCCACGAAGCCGGGCACGATCACGCTCAGCTCGATGTTCCATGGCGAGAGCTCGAGCCGCATGCAGGCGTTCATGGCCTCCATGCCGCCCTTGGTGGCCGCATACGCCGCGGCGAGCGGTGCGCCCACGTATCGAGAGAGCGAGCTGATGTTGATGATACGGCCGCCGCCCTGTTCGCGCATCGTCGGTGTCAGCTCTGCGATCAGCTGCATTCCCGACAACAGATTCACGTCGAACACGTGGCGCATCGCTCTGCGGTCCAGCTGTTCGAGCGCGCAGGGTGGGCTGTACCCAGCGTTGTTGACCAGAACGTCGACCCTGCCGAAGGTGTCGAGCGTCGTCCTTACGAGCGCCGACGTCTGCTCGGCGTCGCTGAGGTCGGTGGGCACGCTCAGCGCTGTGCCGCCTTGCGCAATGATGTCCGCGGCGAGGCCATCGAGCAAATCCGCCCGGCGCGCGGCGAGCACCACCGAGAAGCCGGCTTTGGCGAGGCAATGCGCCGTGGCCTCTCCGATTCCGGATGACGCGCCTGTGACGATCGCCACTCGCTCCGATTTGTCCTTGTCAGTCATCCGTTCTCCACGTTTTGCCGGCTATGGGTGCGCGTGCTACTCGACGCAAGCCGCTGGGGCAAAGGCCCTGGCCGCTCCCCAACGCCATGCCTGCTCCCCCCCCGCACCGAACCCGCACCATGCGCGTGCTCAACCGCGTGGGTCCGGCGCTGGCTCCCCGATGGCCGTCTCTCGATCCGGACCGCATCGTTCGCGCCGCCGCGCGAGCCGCCAAGTCCGATCAATTCGGTGACGAGAGCTTCCGCGATGCGCTTCCCCTCCTTTTGGATGCCATCGACCGGGAAGCGGAACTGACCTGGCTTGGCCGATTGATGTGCCGTCAGTCGCTGCTCGGGTTTCTTCAGAATCGCTTTAGTGTCTACCGCCACCGCGCCGCTCATTCCGAGCTAGCTGGCGTTCCGATCGAGCGCCCCGTTTTCATCGTGGGGTATCCAAGGACGGGGACGACGATTCTTTTCAATCTGCTCGCGCAGGACCCCGCCAATCGCGCGCCTCTCGCTTGGGAGGTGCAGTTTCCTGACCCTCCGCCTGAAAGCGGCACGTTCGCAACCGATGCGCGCATCGCCAAAGCCCGGACTTACTTCGGCCACATGGATACCATGGCGCCGTCGCTTGCCTCCATTCATGAGATCGGCGCGGACCTCCCTCAGGAATGCATGCCGTTTCTCGCGCAAAGCATGCTTGGCCCGCAGTTCAACGTGAGCTTCAATGTACCGAGCTACCAGGCCTGGGTAGACGAGCAGAGCCACGCGCCGGCCTACACCTATCACCGGCATTTCCTCGAGCACCTGCAAAGCAAGCACATGAAGGACCGCTGGGTGCTCAAGAGCCCGGTGCATTTGCGCACGCTCGATGCACTGCTCACCGAGTACCCCGACGCGCGGATCATTTTCACGCACCGTGACCCAGCGAAAATCGTTCCCTCGCTTGCAAGTCTCATCTACGTGGTTCGTGGGCTGGCGAGCGATTCGGTCGATCCCATCGCCCTCGGCCCGCAGCAGACGGAGTGGTGGGCAGATTCACTCGACGAGGCCATGGCCGCGCGCAAAAAGCACAGCGACAAAGTCGACCAGTTCATGGACGTCCAGTTCGAAGAAGTGGTTGCGGATCCCGTTGCCGTCCTCGGACGGGCTTACGAGCGCTTCGATATTCCCTGGTCGGCTGACGTCGAAGGCCGAATGCGCTCCTTCTTGGTCCGCCATCCGAGAGGCAAGCACGGGTCCCATAGTTACGCCATCGAGGATTTCGGCCTGACCCTCGGCCAGATCCGCGAGCGCTTCGACGGCTACTGCCGCACCTACGGCGTCAACCTCGTACTCTAGCTAGGCCCGATGTCCACCGCAGCGAGCTACTGCAGCGCCTGGAAGTCACGCATCTTGATCACGAGCTGCGAACGGGTTTGAACGCCCAGCTTTCGCATCGCGCTGCGGAGGAGCATGGAGACTCGCGACTTCGACAGGCCCAGCCGGTAGCCGATCATCTTGTTGGTCTGGCCTAGCACTGCGTACGCCACGACCTGGCTTTCGCGCTCCGTGAGCCCGCGCGGGTCGTTGACCTGAGGCGAGTTTGGAAGCGCCAAGACGAAGCGCCTGCCATCGGAGTCGAACCAATCGACCATGGACCATCGGCCCCGCACGAGCGCCTTCCAGATTGCGAGCGCCTTCTCGGGATCGGTGTCGCGCATCTTGCCGCGCGCGCGATCCACGGCGACCGCGGCGTCGCGAAGTTTCCTCGTGGCGGTGCGCTCCTGCGCTTGCCCGACCGCGTCTGTCATTCGGAAGCTGTTCGCGTCGAAGATCGCTTCGGCGTCGTAGGGGAGGTCGGTTCGTAGTACGTCGCAGTCCTCTTGGGCGGCGAGCCCATGCCGCAGGCGGTGTCCGGCGTCCACGTGCGCGGCGAGCATTTGCCACCGCTGGGCTTCGTGCTCGCTCAGCGTGGTCACCTCGGCAAGCGGTGCCACGATCGCCACGCCGGCGCCTTTGCAGTCGACGGCGGTGATGTAGAGCAAGTCCTTGCAGTAGTCTACATAGGAGGTGTAGTGCGCGAGCTGCTCGGGATCGCCTTGGCTATCCATGGATGCCGTGCCTGCGCCTCCTGGGCGTACTTGCTCTCGCAGCACCTCTGGGGGCGTCGTGGCCAAAGCGGCTGCGTGTCGCTCCGCGAAGTCTTCAGGGCCTGAGGCGACATGGATGTCCAGCAGCTGAAACGGCCCTTCCTCCGGAGGCCGGCCATAGCGCATGCCAGCAACCCCGAGGCCCTGCTCAAGCACCGGCAAGCCACGCCTCAAAATCGTGGGAAGCCATTCCTGCTCACCGAGCTCGAGGTCGTACGCCGCTTCGGTGAAATCGATGATTGCCGAGCCCACTCGGTCCATGCCTTCACCTCCTTCTCTCTGCATCGATGCTACGTGTGCCCACCTTGGCCCACACCGACACGCCCAGGATTCGGCCGATCGGCCCGCGGGTCTATACGTAATTGTTTACCCCATCTTGGATGGTGAAAAGGGAAACTTCTGTTCCAAGTGTTGGGAGGCCGGCCAGGCCCGGAGGCGGCTAGGCCACGCTCGCCGGGATCGCGCGCATCTTTTCCACCAGCTGCGCTTGCGTTTTCACGCCGAGCTTGCGCATCCCGTCGTTCAGCAGACGCGACATATAGGAGGGGGATAGGCCGAGGCGATAGCCGATGATCTTGCTGCTCTCTCCATGGGATGCGTAGTGCGCAACCTGTGCCTCGAGCTCGCTGAGCCCACGTGGATCGGCGATGTTAGGGACGTTCGGCTTGGCGAGCACGAATCGCCGTCCATCGGTGTCGAACCAATCGACCAGCGTCCATCTTCCCCGGACTAGGCCTTCCCAGAGTCGCAGCGCCTCCTCGGGGTCGCGTTTGCGAAGTGGTCCACGTGCTTTGTCGACGAGACGCGCCGCCTCGCGGATGTTCATGGCGGCCTCCTTCCCTTGCGCAGTTCCCCTCGCTTCCGAGACCACGAAGCGCGTTGGATCGATCAGCGCCTCGGCGTTGAGCGGCACCTCGGTGATCGGCATGCCTGGGGCGGAGCTCTGCACGCCGAAAGATCTCCGCAGGCGGTGCCCCGCGGCGAGGTGAACCTCGATCATTTGCCAGTACTCCCGTTGCCTGGCGCCCAGCGCGATCGGCTCCGACGAAGGGATGCCAATCGTCACGCCGTGGTGGTCCGGATCCACCGCCGTGAGCACGAGCATGTCCTTGCAACCGACGTTCCTCGTCAGCGTTTCGTATGCTCCTGGCCAACGGTCCCGGTTCTCCGACAAGACCACGACCCTTCCAAGCGAACCCTCACTGGCTGCCTTCACCGAATCGGGGCCCGCTTCCCGCGCCGCCCGTAAGATTCGAACCGGTAGCTCCTCCGAGCCCTCTGCTGCGAGTACCTGCGTGAAAATAGGCACTCCTTGCTCCGACGTGCCGGCAGAGACCGCACCGTAGAACCCCATGCCCAGGTCCATGAGGGCCTTGCCGGTCCGCAGCACGTGGGGAAGCCAGTCGTCCGGCGCAAGCTCGAGATCGTAGGACGCCTCGACGAGATCAATGGCCGCTTCCTGGTTCGGATCCATCGCGACGACACTATCCGGGGGGAAGGACGAGCTCGCAAGGAGGCATCCGTCTCAGTCGAACGGGTTCAGAAGCTCGTTGGCGTCGATCTTCCAAACTTCGATGTCGGCCGGCTCGGCGAAGGCCTTGAGCTCGTGCTGGTCAACCTTCGGAAAGGTAACCTCCCAGGGGTCGAGCAGCGGCTCAGGGATGACGAGTGCGACCCAGACGACCAACGCAAGCCCTGCCACAGCAACACTCCTCCCTTCCCTTCAAAAAGGGTAGCCACCCAAGGCCCGGGGGTGTTGTGCGGAACATCGCAGTTCCGCTCCAATCACCCACACACCGCCACCCGCACCCCCACAACTAACGCTTCAAAGAAGGGGTCAGACCCCTTTTGAAAGGGCTGATTCACAGACACTGGCACGGACACTGGCACGGACACTGGCACGGACGCTGGCACGGACACTGGCACGGACGCTGGCACGGACGCTGGCACGGACACTGACACTGGCGAGTTCCGACTTGTCATCGCTTGTCCTTGGTTTTGGGTCGGGCCGCACTGGAGGGAGGCCCAACCCAAAACCAAGGAGTCGCTGATGGAAAAGAGGAACATTTACGACAGAGCACGAGGGGTGGTGCGAGAGCTGGCCCCGTCGCTGGCGCCGTCGCGGACGCTGACACTGGCGCTGACGCTGACACGGACACTGACGCTGGCACTGTCGCTGACACTGGCGAGTTCCGACTT
>CALLDH010000192.1 GCA_937998345.1 uncultured bacterium
TCGAACATGGGAGGCTGACTTGGCGCAGGCAATCAACCGCTATCGTGCGGATCTACGAGACTTTCGGTTCTTATTCTTCGAGCAGTTCGATCTGCCCTCCGTCCTCGGCAAGGACCCCTATGCCGAGTGGAGCTCGGACGAGTGCAAGATGGTGCTCGACGAGGTCTATCGCTTCGTGTGTGACGTGACCGGGCCGCTCAACGGCACCGGCGACGCCCAGGGCTGCCGAATCGAGGATGGCCGCGTCATCACGCCCGACGGTTTCAAGGACGCCTGGGACAAGACCTGGGAGGCCGGATGGCGCACGATCTCCTCGCCTTCGCGCTGGGGCGGCCAGGACGCGCCCGCGATGGTCGGTTCCTTCGTCGAGGAGATGATGTGCGGCGCGAACACCGCCTTCACGATGTACACGGGCCTCACACTCACCGCCGCCGAGCTGATCATGGAGTTCGGCACCGAGGAGCAGAAGCAGAAGTACGTGCCCAGGATGATGAGCGGCGAGTGGACCGGCACGATGTGCCTCACCGAGCCTCATGCCGGCTCCGATGTGGGCGCCGCGACGACCACCGCGACGCGTAACGACGACGGCACCTACAGCATCCGCGGCACCAAGATTTTCATCAGCGCCGGCGACAACGACCTCGGTACCAACGTGGTGCACCTGGTCCTCGCCCGCATCGAGGGCGCCGAGCCTGGCACCAAGGGGCTGTCACTTTTCCTGGTCCCCCGAGTGCGCATCAATGAAGACGGCTCGCTCGGTGAGCTCAACGACGTCGAGGTTCCTTCGATCGAGCACAAGATGGGCATCAACGCCTCGGCCACTTGTGTGATGCAGTTCGGCGACAACGACGGCAGCCTCGGCGAGGTCGTCGGTGGCGTCGAGCACCAGGGCATCCGCCAGATGTTCCACATGATGAACGCCGCGCGAATCGGCGTCGGCATTCAGGGCCTTTCCGTCGCTTCCGCCTCGTACCTGAGCGCGCTCGAATACGCTCGCGAGCGCAAGCAGGGCGCCAGCGTCAAGCAGTTCAAAGACGCCAACGCCCCCCGTGTACCGATCATCGAGCACCCCAACATTCGCCGTGATTTGCTGGCGATGAAGGCGCGCGTCGAAGGCATTCGTGCGCTGGTCATGAAGCTCTCCAACCATGGGGATCGCTTGGCGGCGACGCAGGGTAGGGACGATGAGTCCGAGGCCTACCACAAGGGTCAGGTCGATCTGCTGACACCGCTGGTGAAAGCGACGGGCACCGATGCCGCGTTCGAGGTATCGAGTCGCGCGATTCAGGTCTATGGGGGCCACGGCTACCTCAAGGACCATCCCGTGGAGCAGTATTGCCGCGATGCGAAGATCTTCCAGATCTACGAGGGCACGAACTTCATCCAGTCGATGGACTTGGTCAGTCGCAAGCTCGGCCAGGCTGGCGGCGCCAACACCCAGGCATTCCTGACGGACATCCAGAACTTCATCACCGCCCACAAAGAGACGCCCGAGCTCGAAGAAGGGATCGGTCACCTACAGGCTGCGCATGAAGCCGTCGCTGCATCGGTCATGAAGCTCATCGCCTGGTTCAAGGGTGGCAAGCTCGAGCACATCCCCCTCGCTGCCGAGGATTTCCTCAGCATCATGAGTGACCTCGCGGTAGGTTGGCTTCTGCTCGACCAGGCAGCGATCGCGTTGAAGCAGTTGCCCGAGACATCGAAGACGCATCCAGACCACGCGTTCTACACGGGCAAGAAGTTCGCCGCGCAGTACTTCGCCAACAACGTGCTCTCGACTTTGCCGGCCCGCACGCGGCGCCTGAGCTCGATCGACACGCTCCCCGTCGAGATCCCCGACGAGGCGTTCGCCACCGTCTAAACCAGCCTGCGAGACCGGCCTGCCGCGCCTATTTCTTGGCGCGGCAGTCGGCGCAGACGCCGTAGAGCTCGAGCTTGTGGCGCACGAGGGTGAAGCCCAGCCTCCCGGCCACGTCGTGTTGCAGCTCTTCGATGTCTCCGTCTTCGAACTCGACGATTTTCTCGCATTCGATACAGATCATGTGGTCGTGGTGCTCGTTGGCCCAGGCGACTTCGTAGCGGGACACGCCGTCGCCGAAGTGGCGCTCGAACGCGAGACCGCACTCCTTGAGGAGCTTGAGCGTGCGGTACACCGTGGCGTACCCGATCTTGGGTTCCTCGATACGGACGCGGTCCAGCAAGTCCTCGATGGACAGATGTTCCGAGGTAGCGAAAAACATCTCGGTGACGAGGCGCCGCTGTTCGGTCGACCGCAGGCCATGCTTGGCCATGTAGTCGTTCAAGCGAGCACGGAGTTGCTCGACGTCGTGTTCGGCGGTGGCTCCCATTCGCGCTCTATACTCCAACCGTTCCTAAGGTAACATCTCGAATTTGTCCATCCCCATGAACGCTCCGGATCGACAATTCGAACGTTTTGCTTGGGCGATCCGAATGTCACCGTTGCTCGTCGCGATCATCCTCGCGGCGCTTTGGATGGCCGGCGCTCCGCCGTTGGTTCCCGATCTTCGCCTGAGTGCACCGATGGTCGCGCGGCCAGGAACGACGATTGGGCTTCGCGCATGGCAAGTCGATGAAGACGAGGATGGGTACATCGTCATCGAGGCTCCGGCCGTCGTGGTCCAGCTTCGGGACGCGGGCGGAATGGTGCTCGCGAGAACCGAGTTGGAGAAGTCACTCGTGCAAGGGAGGGAAGGGCACCTGCAGATCCCAGCAGGGCTCGACGAGGTGGTCACCTTGGTTGCGCTCTCCGAGATCGATGGCCGTGAGGTTTCCGTCGAGCGAACCCTCTATGTGCGGGAGTCCATCGAGTCGCGTCTGCTGAAAGGCCGCGCGGTCAATGCGTTTCAGGCCTATGAGCTGGGGCCGATTCGTGCCGCCCGCGCGGGACGCGAGGCCAGGGCGCTCGACCCGCGTGTGGAGGAGGGAGCCTGCGTCCCCGATCTACCTTGTTGGCTCTCCGTCTGGGTAGGCGAGCCAGTGGAAGCCGTGCGGCTGCGACCCATTGCAGGAGCTCGGGTCGAGTCGCGGACGGTTCCGCCCTTGAACGGGTTCGCCCGATTCCCAGTCGTCGTTGCGGGCAGCGAAGGACGCGTCGAGGTTGAGGCGCTTGGCAAAGATGGCCTCATCGTCGCCGCCCGAGAGGTACGGCTGCCCGTCGTTCCTGGCGGTGTCGTAGCGCGAGCATCGGTGACCGAAGGGCGCGTCGAGGTCCAGTGGGAGCAACTGGGCGGCCGCGCCCCGGTGTTGGTCGACGTCTTCCAGGACCGCCGGTGGATGCACGCGTTCTCCCTCTCGCCGGACGCTCCTCTTCTTCCACCGCTCGGCCCGGGGGTCTGGCGGCTCCAAGTCCGTTCGGATCTGTTCTCCGACAATACAGCGGGGGTGGCGTACGCCACAGTGGCGGAGCCCCAGGGGCTGGGCCGAGCGCGCCAAGCGGCGGAGGCTCTCCTGGCGGATGCGGATCGCGAAGGCCTGGATCCACTCGCCATGGCGATCATCGATGGCACCGTCGCCGAAGCCGACGAGGACGATCTCCTTCGTGCCTTGTTCGCAATTCCAAGCTTCGACGTCGTCGTGATCGGGCCGGGGGCGAGCGCGCGCTTCGGCGTCGATGAAACGCTCGAACAGAAGCAGGAGCTCCGACGCTGGCTGGCGGCCGGCGCGATCCTGCTGATCGGCCTGGTGGTGAGCATGGTGCTGCTTCGAATCGAGCTCCTAGCCCAGGCACACGCGCGCCGCTTGCTCGACGACTTCGGAGACGAGGCCCCGCCCCCTCGCGGCGGCGCTCCCTCGGGCCGTGGCCTCTGGGCGTTCGTGCTTCTGGTCTTCGTGCTGATGGCGGTGCTCGCGCTCTCTAAGCGTTGGTTTTGACTGTCGTTTGCGTGCCTCCCTTGGCCGACTTAGATTGCGTCCGTGTTCAACTCGGTCCTGAAAAAGGTGCTTGGCACCAAGCATCAACGCGAAGTGAAGCGCATGCAGCCCACGGTCGCTGCGATCTCGGCACTCGAAGGCGAGATCCAGAAGCTGTCCGACGCGCAACTACGCGGCAAGACCGCGGAGTTCCGGCAGCAAGTCGATAACGGCGCTCCACTCGATGACCTGATGATCCCCGCGTACGCCGTGGCACGCGAGGCCGCCAAGCGCGTGCTTGGAATGCGCCACTACGACGTGCAGCTCGTCGGCGGCATCGTGCTGCACCAAGGCAAGATCGCCGAGATGAAGACCGGCGAAGGGAAGACGCTCGTCGCGACGCTCCCCTGCTACTTGAACGGGCTCGAGGGCAAGGGCGTGCACGTCGTCACCGTCAACGACTACCTCGCGAGTCGTGACGCCGAGTGGATGGGCAAGCTGTACGGCTTCCTCGGGCTGAGCACCGGTGTTGTCGTTCCCGGTCAGAGCAACCAGGTGAAGAAGCGCGCGTACGCCTGCGACATCACGTACGGCCAGAACAACGAGTTCGGCTTCGACTACATGCGCGACAACATGAAGTTCAGCATCTATGACTATGTGCAGCGTGATCTGAACTACGCGATCGTCGATGAGGTCGACTCGATCTTGATCGACGAGGCGCGCACGCCGTTGATCATCAGCGGCCCCGGCGAGACCGCAAGCGAGAAGTACGAGATGATCAACGAGATCATCCCGCGGCTGCGCAAGGACGAGCACTACGACCTCGATGAGAAGAGTCGGAGTGTGACGCTTACCGAAGACGGCATGGAGCGCTCACAGGAGTTGCTCGGTGGCCGCGGGCTGCTGGGCGGTGACGGCAACCTCTATGATCCGGCCAACCTCGAAGCGCTTCACATTTTGCAGCAGTGCTTGCGAGCCCATGCCCTCTATCACCGAGACCAGCACTACATGGTCTCCGAGGATGGCAAGGTGATGATCATCGACGAGTTCACCGGCCGCGTGCTCCCGGGCCGGCGTTGGTCTGATGGCCTTCACCAGGCGGTCGAGGCCAAGGAGCGCGTTCTGATCCAGAGCGAGAACCTCACGTTGGCCACGATTTCATTCCAGAATCTCTTCCGCCTCTACAAGAAGCTGTCCGGCATGACAGGGACCGCCGACACCGAGGCGACCGAGTTCCACAACATTTACGAGCTCGACGTCGTCGTCATCCCGACCAACAAGCCGATCGCTCGCCTCGATGAAGAGGACCTGATTTACAAGACAGAGCGCGAGAAGTTCCGCGCGCTTTGCCTCGAGATCGAATCGTCGCACAAGCGGGGGCAGCCCGTTCTGGTCGGCACGACGAGCGTCGAGAAGTCGGACGCAGTAGCACACTTCCTCAACCGTCAAGGTGTCCCGCACAACGTGCTCAACGCCAAGCAGCATGAGCGCGAGGCCTACGTGGTCGCCCAAGCGGGCACGCCGGGCGCCGTGACGGTGGCCACCAACATGGCCGGTCGAGGCACCGACATCGTGCTCGGCGGCAATCCTGAGATGCTCGGTCGAATCGAGGTGCTCGAGCACGGCTCGGAAGAGGTCCTGTCCAACCCCGAGCTCCGCGAGGCCGCCATCACCGAAGCTACCGAGCGCCTCGTCAGCAAGTGCAAAGAAGACGCAGAGCGCGTCAAAGCCGCGGGTGGCCTTCAAATCATTGGCACCGAGCGCCATGAATCTCGGCGCATCGACAACCAGCTTCGCGGCCGATCAGGCCGTCAGGGCGACGCCGGCTCCTCGCGGTTCTTCCTCTCGCTCGAAGATGACCTGATGAGGATTTTCGCAGGCGAACGCGTCCAATCCATGATGGACCGGCTCGGGATGGAAGAAGACGTTCCAATCGAGCATCGCTGGGTGACACGCGCCGTCGAGAACGCACAGAAGAAGGTAGAGGAGCGCAACTTCGACGTTCGAAAGCACCTGCTCGAGTACGACGACGTGATGAATCAGCAGCGCAAGAGCATGTACGCGTTGCGCAAGCAGGTCCTGCGCGGAGAGTACCGCACGGTACCGACCGACGACGAGCGGAAGGCAGGCGCGGAGCCGGAGCCGCTGGTCGACGGCGTCGACGAGGCCCTGCTCTCGCGCGTGACGAAGGTGCTCGAGAACATGGTGAAGTTCCATTCGTATCCGTTGCCGGATGCGGGCCTCACCCAGGACGATGTGCCTGCACACCGCAAGAAGTCGATCGAGGCGGACTTGTCGTCGCTGACCGACCTGCGGGTCCAGCTGCTCGAAAAAGACATCTACGTCTGGTTCGGTTGCGCCGTCCCGCTCGAAGAGTTCCGCCACGACCCCCAAGGCGCCTACAAACACTTGGAGCAAGCGGTTGGCATGTCGCTGACCGAGCAGAAGGAGCGCCTGCTCGATTTGGTCGAAGAAATCGTCATCACGATGACCGACCACGCGTGCCCGCCTGGCAAGCACTACGAAGATTGGGACCTCGAGGGGCTCGAGCGCGCCTATAGAGAGCAATTCGCAATCAGCGCGACCGGTATCCACGAGATCAGCGATCGCGCGGAGCTCCTTCAGAAGCTCTATGCCGACGCCGCCGCGGTGCAGGAGCGCAAGGAGCAGGAGTTCGGGACCGAGAACTTCCTCCGATTGTTCCGCGATTTGTATCTGCAGGAGATCGACAAGCAGTGGATGGACCACCTTCAGGGGATGGATCACCTTCGCGACGGCATCGGGCTACGCGGTTACGGTCAGCGCGACCCGAAGAAGGAATACCAGCGCGAGGGCTTCGACATGTACCTGGAGATGGTGCAGAGCGTGAAGTCGTCGGTCACTCTCGGGATGTTCACCGTCGAGCGGGCGGGTGAGGAAGAATTGCAGCGGCTCGAAGAGCAACGCCGTCAGGCAACCGAAAAGCGCCAGCGACAGATTCGCGCGAGCCATCAGGGCGAAGGCCCGGGAGGTGGAGGCCAGCAGCAGCAATCGGGCCTCAGCAGGCAGGCACGCCGGGCGGCGGCAAGGCGCGGCCGGCGTGCTGGCGGCGCGGGTCCAGGAGCGCCGCCTCCGCAGCAACCTGCCGCCGCGCAGCAAGCGACGGTCAAGCGAGACCAGCCCAAGCTCGGTCGCAACGACCCTTGCTACTGCGGCAGCGGCAAGAAGTACAAGAACTGCCACTACCGCGAAGACCAGGCTGCAACCTCGCCGCAGTAACGCCCATCTGGTAAGAGGCACGCCATGAGCGGACGAGTGAAGGGGTTTCGCTTCGCTGGCGTGCATGGCGGAGTCAAGGCGGGTGACGCATTGGACTTGGGTCTAGTGTTTGCGGATGAGCCTGCCGTTGCCGCAGGCGTGTTCACGAAGAACCGCGTGCGGGCGGCGCCGGTCGTCATCAGCGAGCGCCGGCTGAAGAGCGGGCGGTGCCAAGCAATTCTGGTGAACAGCGGCAACGCGAATGCGTGCACCGGCAAAGAAGGAACGCAGGCAGCGTTGGCGTTGACGCGCGCCGCAGCCGCGTCGCTTCGCGTTCCGAACGCGCTGATCGTTCCCGCCTCGACCGGCGTCATCGGTGTGCAGCTTCCCTGCGAAAACATCGCGGCGGCGATTCCGGCGCTCATCGCGGATCTTTCCGAGGCAGGCGCCGCACGATTTGCGCGCGCCATCATGACCACCGACCGTGGTCCGAAGGTTGCGCAAGCAGAGTTCAAAGTCGGCCGAACGACCTGCCGTCTGCTCGGCATCGCCAAGGGGGCGGGCATGGTCCATCCGAACATGGCGACTACACTCGCCTTCGTGGCCACCGATGCGCCGCTCAAGCAGGCGACGCTCTCGAAACTCTTGCGCCAGTCGACGGAGCTCACCTTCAACCGGGCAACGGTCGACGGCGACACCAGCACCAACGATTCGATCTACGCGCTCGCATCGGGTGCAGCCAGCGATCGGATGGTCGAAGAGAAGAGTGCGGCGGGGCGGCGTCTCGCCTGGGCACTCACCGAGGTGCTCGAGTCACTCGCCAAGAAGATCGTCGCCGATGGAGAGGGCGCCGAACACCTGGTTCGAATCGATGTTCGTGGTGCACGGAGCAATGCGGACGCGGTGCAAATCGCCCGCACCATCGCCGGGTCTCAACTGGTCAAGACCGCGCTTCACGGATGCGACCCGAACTGGGGCCGCATCCTCGCCGCGGCAGGCCGATCGGGGGGGCGTTTCAATCCTGATCACGTCTCGATGAAGATCGGCAGCGTTTTAATTTACGAGAATGGGACTCCGGTCATGACCCCGAAAACCGAGGCCAAAGCGGCGGAGACCATGAAGCGTCCCGAGTACGTGATCTCCGTGACGCTCGGGCCCGGACGCGGCCTTGGTCATTATTGGACCTGCGACCTCGGTCACGAGTACGTTCGGATCAACGCCGATTACCGGACGTGACCCAAACCGATGCTGCGCAAATCGATCCTCCTTTGTGCCATGCTGCTCGCGCTTCACGCGACCGCTGGCGCCGACCAAAACGAATCTCCCCCCGAGGGTGATCCCACCGCCAAGCCTGCAAAGCCCGAGCGCTTGTGCATCAGGAGCGAGAAGCTGGAGCTCGTCGCGAGCCAGTTGGCCGACCTTCAGCACATCCCACCATCTCCGGAGCTCATTCGCAAGGCACGTGAAGCAGGGGTCGACGCGAATCCGGTCTACGCGAAGTTCGGGGTCACCGGTGAGTTCGACAGCTTCAAAATCTGGCTCGAGAACTTGAACGAGACCGCCGATGCGCCAATGATCTGCGGACGCGCTCGCTCCGGAGAACGCATCGTTCTGGTTGCAGCCGTCCGTGCGGGCTCGCTCGAACTCGTTGGCAAGAATCGTCTTCACGCGGAGGTCGTTGCAGATTTCCGCGACCCGTACCTGGTAGTACGCGACGCCAAGGGGTCCTCGCGGCGCCTCGCGGTCGATGGCGGCGACTCGGGGGCGACGATCTCTCTTCCGCTCGAGTGGGACCGTCCACTCTTCGTGCAGCTGGTGGCGACAGGGCCCAACGGGCCACGCCCGGTGGCCGAGCGCTGGGTTGGCAAGATTCCGCAAAGCGAGCCCACGCGACAGGCCTCCCAGTCGCCGGAGGCCTGGCTGATGCAGCTCCGACGCGGGGCCGGGGCGCGCACCTTGCGTTCGAATCGCTTGCTGACCAAGGAGGCGACGAGCCATGCACAACTCGTGTGCGATTCGGGGAAGTTTGGACACGAGCTCGATGCGGACGGTGACCCTGAAGCCCGGTTGCTCAAACGTGGGATCGAAGCACGCGTCGTCGGCGAAGCTGTGGCCCGGGCGGCCACGATGCGGGAAGCGCTCCACGCGATCGAGGACAGCCCGAGCCATCGGATGACGGTCACCGATCCACGATTCACCGATGCCGGTTACGGCAAAGCCAAAGATGAGCGAGGGCGGACCTGCGCGGTCATCCTGCTCGCGTCATGGCCTCGCAAGGTACCCTGAAGCTCAGGGCACGATCGAGACACGTTCTGTGACCCGGCTGGAGGTCGCCTGATACGCGGCCACGAGGACCTGCGCGAGCGCCATCCCTGCGACAATCGTACCCACGACTCCGGTGAGGATGGCGGCGATCGTGGGCCCCTGGATCGTAGTTTCGATGCCCTGCACCGGACGGAGCTCACTTGCGACTAGCAGCGTGAGATGCACGCCGTAGAGGATGAGCAATGCGACGGCCCAGACATGGGAACCGCCACGGGTGCTGTTGTCCATGAACGCCATCAGTGAGAGGAGGGCAAGGAGGCCGAAGGCCATATGGGTGCTAGCGGGGGCCCAGGACTGCCAGTCGCCCTCGAGGGTGACGAGGCTCTCATGGCCCCCCGATAGGAAAAACCACGCGCCGAGCGTCACGACGCCAAGCGTGACCGCGACTCGGGCGAGGCGCGCGCCACGGTAGTAAGCCCGGAACAGCAGGCTCCCGCTGAGCAGGATCGTCGCAGCTGCGAGGATGATGCCTTCCGGTGCGATGCCTTGGAGGGTTTGCTGCCAGAGCGCAACTCCGGTTGCGATCGAGCCGACCAGGAACAATGCAATCGCGCGGCCACGATAAGACATCGGCGTGAGAGCCAGGGTCGCGATTGTGATCAGCAGTGCCAAAGCGACAAACGTCAACGGATGTACGCCACCAGTGAGCAAGGCTCCGAGCGCGCCAGCGGCGGTCAGTGCCACCGCAGTGCGGCGCAGCGCGTTCTGACCGGGGCTCGATGGACGCATCTGCTCGCGCAGCAGGTCTGAAGCCAGGATTGGGGGCCCCGGTGGAATCGGCATGTTCGGCAGGCTGGTATCTCGCTCCGAGGCGGAAGCTCGAGGCTCTTTCGCTCGGGACTCCAGCCCAGCAGCTTCTTCGCGTCGCTCGCTTTCGGTGCCGTTCTTCTTCCGGTGAAGCGGTAGGACCGGCGCCGGTTCGCTGTGCGGCTCCCGCTCGCGAATCGCGGTACGATTGAGACCCGTGTCTGGAGCCTCCTCGAGCTCGGGATCGGCGAGCGCAACGATCGCCACGGCTCGCGCCGATGTTCCCGTGCCGCTCAACGGTGAGAACGTCCCGCTCATACGATCGCCTGTGGTCTGCACCCCGCTCGGTTTCGACTCGCGTGCGATCGGCACCACGGGCTTCCCACCGGGAACCGGCTCACCACATGTGCCGCAGAAAGCATCCGTTCTCAGCACGTTACCGTTGCAGCTATTGCACTTGGGCATCGGGTCCGGCCTGTCCGGTTGCTCTGATCATACGCACGATGGCCCGCGCACTTCAACCGCAGCAGTAGGGAGATGTGTGTTCATCGGTGATCCCCCCTCAGAGTTGTGCCGACCACGACAACCGGATGCGGGTCTATGACAGAAATGTCCTACCGATAGCGCTGTCGGCGAACAGAACCCTGGTTTTTCCGGGTCTGACAAGTTGGCATCACGATTGCAATAAGCCCTATCGCTTGCTTAAGACCCACGCCGCGCACTTTCCAGCTTGCCCGGCATCCGCGCGGCGATGGGTCGTCCTTAACTTACTTGCCCTAGCTTTTTCTACTGTAGCATCGATTGTTTGGTTTGAAATGGGTCACCGGCTGGTGGCCCATTTGCTTTTAAGCCCGGAATAGAAAAAACGGCCCACCCGAAGGCAGGCCGTCCAGAACGGGTCGTCTAATTCTCCAGCTCTAGCGGCTTAGCCCACGTCCTGCAGGGCATCCTTGGCCCAAAGCTTCTGTTTCTTGAGTTGTTGGAGCTCTAGCTCCTCGCTCGGAGTGAGACTCAGCCGGCTGTCGAGCGCTTCGATGCGCTCCGCGAGTCGAGCATGCTTCTTTTCGAGGTGCGACTTCTGTCGCTCCGCTGGGATGATTCGAGCGTGGTGCTTGGACATGTCACCTCCGAGTTGCTGACGGGATTCACAAGCTAACCAAGCGAGTTCCGGGCACGGGAAGGCACCCATTTACTCATCCTAAGGATCTGATCAGTAATGATCAATCCCACGTTGGGGGGAATTGTGGTTGCCTTGTGTACCGACCTTCCCGGTGAATACTAAGCCCTTGGGAGCGTTGAACAGGTTGATGACCTCGAGAGTTGGGGCGATAGGGTTGGGTTTTGCTCTGCTTGCGCTTGGCGGCAGTGGCGCGGCCCAAGAGAGTGAGCCGCTCGATCCGGCGGTGGTCCTCGGTCTGGTTCAGTCGTTTTACGACCAAACCAAGACCTTGCAGGCCGAGTTTGAGCAGACTCGCTATACCCGACTCTACGATCGCTACGATCGCGCCAGAGGGAAGGTCGTGTTCAAGAAGCCCGGAATGATGCGCTGGGACTACGCCCAACCCAACGGGCAGGTGTTCGTCAGCAATGGCAAGAAG